>CAZUOO010000018.1:0-10901 GCA_964621555.1 uncultured Candidatus Saccharibacteria bacterium
TTCTAAATATCCTTAAGAAATCCCTCAATTTCCTTCCATGATCTTAGCTCAACCGTCTTTGATATATATGGTCTTAATAATTCCCTTACCGTTCTCTTTGTACTATTCCTCCCATATCCAAACCTCTTTTGATATACATGTTTACATAGTTCAATAGTCTCTATTAGTGTAGTACCACTTCTGATATTTCTCTTTATTATGTACAACCATTGTTCAATAATACTCTTGAATGTAAGATGGATTATTATATCTGAAGCACTAAGGCACGGTTCAATCATATGCCTTGTAGTTCCTTCAATTATCCACATATTCTCCTTTGCAATTAGTTTATTAACCAATGATATTTGTTCTTGATCTGTTCTTCTTTCTGTATATTTCTTAATCCAAAAAATATTATCTAATTCATAGTATTTAATATCTAGTTTACGGCTTAACTTTTTAGCTAGTGTAGTCTTACCCCTACCAGAGTCACCAACTATTAGTATTTTATTGTAATTTTGAATGCTCATGGTTTTAAACAAAACTCTTTGTTTGAACTTCTTCTAAATTTTGAAATGAGTATGGACTGTACTAAATCTATCTCATCTCTATAAATCCCCATTTTAAAGTAGATTAGATTCTCCTTATATTTATACCCTAATGGCCCGTTATATTCTGCAAATAACTCATTATTAATCCATACTTTAGCGAACCCGGTTTGATTATCATTTAACTGATAATTAACAACAATATTATGCCAATTTCCTCTGAGATCAACTTCTTTCTTAAACTTAACTCTCTGCTCATTGTATTGTATTTGAAATATCAAAATACCATTCGAATATCTAAATGAGAGAAAGGGTGACTTAGATTCCTCTGTTATGAGTTTCCATTGTGCAAAAACAAAGCGGTTTTCATTTATTTCAAAACTGGTTGGGAAATATACTGAGAATGTATACCAAATTGGAGTATTCATACCTATACACACATCATATCTTTCGGAAATCTCAGATCTTTCAGTGTTCTTTCCGTCATTTCCAATCTCCATCATATCTCCTTTTTTACATACAATCGCTAATGACGGTCTATTTGTCTGCTCTTCTTGTACGATATCATATCTATTTTTCTCTATTCGCTTAAGGGACCAGATATTTTTATTAATACCTGTTTCAAAGTTGTCCTCTAGGTCAATCATCGCATTACTCATATAGAAAGTATGAAGTATATTTTGTCACTATACAAGTATAGTATGGCCAAACATCGCAATGGTCATGCAATCCATATTGTATCTATGACTTAGTAGTAGTATTTGCTACCCATCTACCATCATCGGTTATCAATCTCTCTGACATAGAAGCGTTCTCTTTTATTACTACTTGCATAATAAAGAGTAACTTCTTAGTTTCTTCTTCTGATATCCCTATGCTCTTAAGCTTCTCAAAACCTAACTGTAGCGATTGAGGCATACTTTCTTTAAGGATTTCATCTTTTTCATCAACGGCTTTTTTAATATATGGATATTTGGATAGTAGCTGGGAAGTTCCTTGAATCCATCGAGTCCTTTGGTTAATTAAGTCTCCCCATGTCTTTGCAGGATAGTAGTTACTTGTAATACTTTTGTCTATTAAGACAGCCTCTTTCCCAAATCTAATCCATGCATCAAGTGCTATGAAAGAATCCTCACTATGTATATCTTCAGGAAGTTGCATGAAGTCCGACTTGTAGAAAGCTATGAATCTTCCTATTGGGATTGGAGAGGGATGAAGTAGTCTGACGGTATGCTCAACAACCTCATACTTGTACAAGTATGATTCCATGGATAACTTAGTAAGGTCAGGGGAATAGTCAGCTCCTACAACATGTACTTCTTTCCTACTGAAATTATCTTCAAGCCTCTGAATATAGTTCTCACTAATAATTGTGTCAGCATCTAGTATCACACATATATCAGTATCTTTAATTAGATTAAGAGCTTGATTAACCGCCCTCGCTTTATGTCCCCACTTGAAGTTTAGAACTGTAACGTCGCTTTTGTTATTCGCAAACCTATTAACTATGCTTTCAGAGTTATCCGTACATCCATTCAGAACAATATATAGATGGAAGTTGATATTAGGTTGGGGTTTGTAGTTATATACGGAAGTTAAACACTTTTCTATATTCTTTTCTTCGTTATGTACTGGGACAATTACGGAAATACCTATTGTTCTAGAATTGCTTCCTTTCATTCTCAATTATAGCATAGGGTAAATATTGCTTATCATACTATCTCTTTATCAAATAGTAATATGGTTCTATCCTCCTGTTTATTCTCTGAAAATACTGCTGTATGAACTTGCAACCTATCTAGTACTCCTGATGATGAGAGTAGTATATTGCTATACCTATTCTCTATCTCTTTCTGTTGCCCCTCATCCTTTATCCTAGCAATAGTTATATGAGGTATGTATTTATCAAACACATACTCTGAACCATATTCCTGCACATTCTTCCTGTCTTCTACAGAAAGACTCTCCATGTACCTACCATACTGATACTTCTCCCTAAGTGTTCCTCCTCTTAATGGGTTGAAATACTCTAGTGCATGTTTATGTAAATCTAGTATCTGATCTGTTAGCTGAAATTTTAACATGAGTAGTCCATTGGTATTAAAAAACATTCCTGTTATTTTAATCTTTTCCCTTTTGCACTCTTCTAGATAGTTATGTGATATTTCCTCAATTAGTTTTTCATTTGATACAGGTATTGATATGAGATACATAGGGAAGTGTAGGTGATACCTTTGGTCATCAATATACCAATCAGATTTATATATATCCCTAATCTCTTGTGAGATTTTTAATATATCATCGTGTAGTGGGTTCGATACATTAAACCCTATGTTTATTAACTTTGTCGCTACCATACCCGATTCTATATTAATAGTTTGAGGAAATAAATGAGGGGAGGGAACATGATCAACCTTTAAATATTAGGCCTCATTCATCAGCCTCGGATCTCTAAATATCCATATTTTAGGAGGATAGTATGTAAATATCCAGTATATAAGGGTGATGATGGTAATAATAATTATAGAAATAGGTTCGTTAAATATAATAATATTGTTCTGAAGTGTGTAATACTGAGCCAATACACCAAACAATACTGCCATATAGAAGATAATAATGGTGATAATAAAATGTACTCTTTTAAATATAACTCTTAGGGGTTCATAGAGAAGGGGAATAGCTAGGGTTTGTACAAGAAGTAATGTGAAAACTGAACTAAAGAAATTTGTATACCGAATATCTAGCATATAATACTGTAGTATCATAACTAATATCGTTGGGAATACCAGTAATTTCATATGCTCCCAAGTACTCTCGTTAATTGCAGATATTACCTGTATGAAAATAGAATCTTTAAACCAGTTATTCGTAAAGTGAAGAATTGTACCTAAAGTGGAAAGGAGTAGAAAAGACATAACCGATATCTTTATAATATCCATATTATACTCTAACTATATTAGTAATTTGTACTCGAATCCGATCTCTTTAAAACCATTATAGAACCTATAATAACCAGAAGAAGAAGTGGTATACCTACAATAAAGTATATCAAACTACTTTTTTCCTTTTCATCTTCATTCACAACTATTGGAGTTGGTTTGGGTGTAGGGGAAGGGGTTGGTGTAGGTGTTGGTGAGGGAGTCTCAGGTGTGCTATCGCTTTGTGCTTCTACAATTAGCGCATAGTATCTGGTATATATCGCGTCATTATGCTTTACATTAATAGTGATATTATGATTACCATTAGGAACTACAACGTCTGGAGTCCACTCCCAATATCCTTCACTATCAGAATATGTTGTACCGTATATAGGATCAGAGTTAATTGTAATCTCAACCAAGGAGTTTGGGAAAGTCCTTCCCTTAAATACAGGGTTTGTATTCTTTACAACCCATGTAGTATCTGTCTGCTGTGATTCTTGGATATTAAAATCAAATATTACGGGAACTGATACTGGTGCGGTTGGGGATGTTGGTGTCTGGGTGTTGGTGCTTACTACCTTGTTGGTATACTCTATGGTTAGCTTTGATAATGTTGGTGTAACAGCATCGTTGCTGGTCTCAAGAACTGCTCGTACTTGTAAATACGGCTTTGAACCTGATGCTATTTGTCCTGCTTCTGAAACCTCTCTCCAGGACTCCCAGCTACTATCTGGTATCTCCGATGTTCCTGTTCTAGTGTAGTATCGAATGTTGGTACCCGTTGGTTTTGTTGCATTTACAACCACCTTGTTCCATTTCTCCACGTTTGTAGAGTTGAAGACCTTAGATGTGTATGTACCTGTCGCTGGGTATTCAGAAATGCTGATAGAGTTCACGCTCGGTGTGGATGTTAGATTATTTGTCTCAAGATTAATTCTATATTGTAAATACTTGTCCTCTGTATCAATGGTCTGAAGTTGGCAACCTTGTGAGGTTGTACAAGCCTCGCTCCAATCATCCCAATATGTATCAGGGAGTTCTATTCGTAACCAATCAATTTCAAAATAGTCGGTAGCATTGTTCCATGAATCAATTTCCCATCCCACTTGAAACCCAACCGCAGAACTTGTAACTGTGGTCTTTAAATCAAGAATATGCCATTGGTTGAAATCTGTGAAAGTTAGGGAATTGCTCCACCATTCCTCATCGTACATATACCCGTATGCATTTCCAGGGGTGTCATTCTCGGAAACTACCCTGATCCTAGCAGTAATATTTGTACCAATTGGAAAGTAGTTGGCAGGTTTGCCTGTTCCAATCCAAAACCATACAAAGTGTGAACCTAACCACACTGAAGGAATTGGGTTGGTGAGTTTAAGAGTCCCATTGCTTTCCTGGGCATTCTGAAATGCGGCTCCCCAGTCTAAATAGTCCCCTAGATATTCAGAACTATCTCCATCGTCGAAATTATTAATCAAAGCTGCGTTTTCATCACCGGTTCTTACCTGTACACTTACGTTTTGCCCCGCTACTTTTGTTTCATTCCAGGAAACTTTTGATTGAGGAATACTGTCTAGTGCAATCGCTTTACTGGTATATGATCCTGAGGCAGCATACTTGCCATCAAGGTTTAGGACTGAAAGACCCTCTGAAGTGCTTACATACAATTTATCACCTGCGGCATTAAGTGAAAAATGATACACATTCGAACCTGAAATCCTCCCTTCCTCGCTGTTTCTATCGTACGATCGTACGAGGGTATCATTTGAAAGATTGAATTCTGTCAGTCCATCATATCCTCCAATGTATAGTCTGTTAGTATTCTCATTAATAAATGAAACAAATGTATATTCCATTTCAAGTATAGGTGTAGAGATTTTATTATATGTTTTAACAATTGTATCTGTATCTAGATCAAGCACTGAAACTCCCTCCGTGGTGTTAATGTATAGTCTTCTGGTTGAATCATGGTATAGCATACCTGGTACGTTAACTCCTGCTATAGGTGGAGTTGATGATGTGTTATATAGATTAATCAAAGTATCGTCGTTGGTATCTATTGCCGTTATACCTCCTCCAAAGCTAGAAATATAGAGGTACTCTGTTGTTGGGTCTATGAAGATTTTCCATGAATTATTATTAGCTAATGCTGGGGTGGAGAGGGTAGTATAGTTTTTGACATGTGTATTAGTATCCAAATTGATTTTGGTTACTCCACTGAGAGTTGCAACGTATAGGTGGACGCCGTAAATCTCTATATCTCTGATACCAGAATTCCCTACAAGTGCAGGTGTGGTAGATGTACTATATGTAGTTACAATTGTCTCATCATCTAAGTCTAGTACCGATATGCCAGCGCCAGTCGAAGCAATATATAAATAATTGTTTAACTCGTCGTAGTGTAAATTGGTGATAGAGTTGCCAAGAATAGGAGGGGTTGAAGTTGTTGAATATATTTTATCTATACTATTTGTATTAAGGTCCACCACGTTAAGCCCACCTTGGAAAGTTCCTACATACAGTTTATTTGTAGCCTCTATAATTAGAGAAGTATAGATATATTCGTCTGTAAGTCCTGGAGTGGAATCAATACCGTAGTAGTATCCTTGATTAAGTTTTACTTCCCCTTGTCCAGCTAACCCCACGGTGGTGTTTTGATGACGGCTGGATTCATTGAATTGGTTGGAAGTGTTCTCTGTAAATCCTATAGGTTTGAGAGATAGTGCTCCTGAGCTCTCGTTCAGATTACTATCGATACTACCTGTTAAGAAGTCTCCACTGCTATCGATTATAAAACTATTGCTTGCGAAAAGCAGTATCGGTTGAAAAACAAGACTAGATACTATGCACGCTAGTGTAATTTTTGTGAGCAGATTTTTTCTCAATATAGATTAAATTTAACATTTATTACCTCATTATTCAAACTCAAAGGGCTAGTTTTATCTCTCCTAGCTTTCCAATATTATAGATGCTAATATTTATGTATTAACATCATAGAAATGTGTTATGAATAAAAGGAATTATATATTTTCGATTGTGCTAAATATTGTGCTTGTGGTTGCAGTTTTATCTTTGCTTCATTTCCGATACATATATGTAAAGTCGGATGAGTATGCAATGGAATCTTTCACTTCAATTGCGGATGTTGTATGTGAGGATATTAAAAAGGGAGGTGCAAGCTCCAGTGACTACCTATACAAATGGTGTACACAACAGAGAGTTACTGATGAGGAAAAAGTACAGCTTAAGAAGTTAGATTCAACCTGCAACTCCAACTATTATGGTGTATCTGCGAAACATTATGAGAGCTGGAACTGTCTATCTTCAAACAATATATTTTCTATTAAAAACAGTGCAAACAGTATAAGTATTACAGTCAACGATGAGAAAAAAGGACAGTTTTGTGTAGAAGGTCTCGACGATGGATGTGCTGTCTCCAATTTCCTTGAAACTGAATTTACATCGCTAGAAATGTATGAGGATAATAAAGGTACATTGGGAGGTGAGTTGTACGGCACTATACCTGCAATCAGTACCAGAAATGGAATTACATATATTAAGGTGAAGTTTGATAACGGAAAGAAGATAGGGGAGCTCACTGAATTGCAGAAACAGGAAATTACAGAGATAGTTAAAAGCTTTGATTTAGGAGAGTAACCAGATCCTATTCAGCCCGTACTCTATTCAAATACTTTGATTCATAGAACGTAAATTTCTCTTCAGGGAGTAGTAGTACTTTATCTGGCTTAAACTTCTCTACGAAATCAGGGACATGGCTAACAAGAATAATAGTTCCTTTATAGTTATTAAGTGATTCAAGAAGTGTATTCTGAGATGTTGGGTCTAGGTATGTGGTGGGTTCATCGAGAAGCAACGTATTATTATTTTGCGTCATTAGCTTAGCTAGTGATAGTCTAGTTTTTTCACCTCCAGATAGTGTTCCTGCTTTTTGATCTAATCTCTCGTCTGAAAAGAGAAACATTGAAAGAATTTCCATAATTCTCCTTCTCCCAAGGAGGTTAGCCTTACCATCTCTCATGAAGTTGTCTATGATAGATTTCTCGTAGTCTAGTCCATCGAACTCTTGAGCGTAGTATCCTAAGTCTACATTGTATCCAAACTTAAACTCCCCCTTTGTCGCCTCGTGCTTACCCGCAAGTATTTTAAGCAGTGTGGTCTTACCTATACCGTTCCTACCAACAACAATTAACCTTTCACCTCTATCAAGTGTAAGGTTGATATCTTTTAGTACTGTGGTATTTCCGAACTGTTTTCCTAGATTTTTGGTTTCTAGCACTCGTTTACCACTTACTCTATCAAGTTCGAAGCTAATTCTCATTCTTCTAGATCTACTATTTATCACCCGCTTATCTTTCTCCAAAACCTCTTTCTTCTCCATAGCTTTAGCTAGGATTTTTGAAGATCGAATCTTCTCTGCTGCAGATTTACGACCTGCGAGTACCTGAGCCGTTTGCATCATCTTCTTCACATCCTTCTCTTGGTTTTTAAGTGCTTTTACTAGCCACTCGTTCTGTTTCTCTTTGAAGCTTATAAATTGGTCGTAGTTTCCGTTAAAGCTCTCAATTTTATGTGTAATCTCATTTAGGTACCAAATTCTATCTATGGACTTATTCATTAATCTTAGGTCGTGAGATACCACTAACACACCTTTCTTATATCCTGAAAGATATTTCATTAACCATTCAGCTGTAGGGATATCTAGGAAGTTTGTAGGCTCGTCGAGTATTAATAGGTCGGGCTCTTTGTATAGTATTGCAATTAACTCTACCTTAATCTTTTGACCGCCTGAGAGTGATCCGAAAATACTATCATAGCCCTTACCCTCTACATTCATATGATTAAGAAACTTGGATATCTCCCAAGACTCTATTTCCAGACCTTTCTCTAGTACTAGATACTCTTCTATGGAGTATTGGTTGAAGGTATCATTTTCTATATTCCTTTTAATTTCCTGTTCAAGATATGAGATTGTTCCTTTAATCTGTATGTTCCCACTATCTTGTTCTAAAATACCTGAAATTAGTTTGAGTAATGTGGATTTACCAGCCCCGTTTACACCCACAAGTCCGATCTTTTCATTATCATTCATCACCAGATTAATCTGGCTAAGAATTGGTCTATCTTCAACTGTATACGTTAGATCTTTTATTTGTATCACAGAGCGATTTTACCATATCCCTCTATTCATCTGTAGTTAATATTACATTGGTACAATATTATGTATGAAGAAAATAGAGAGTGAAGATTAAAGCTATAAAATGGGAGCGTTGGCGTTTAGCACATAAGCTAAACACTACTACCCCCTCGTAATTGATATATTATACCTCTTCTAATTGTCATTCTCAAACCAATATGTTACCTTTATATTAAGGAATCTAACATAACTGCCAATTAATTATGCAAGAACAATATCTAGGTTTAGGAGATAAATCTGTATTCAACGGTCAATATATGTTGACCGTCTTTAAGGTAATACCATATGGTGAAGAAAGTCTAAAAAGCGCTGCTACAGAAATTGCCGCTGAATCATCGTCAGGTTCAAACCTTAAAGTTTCAACTGCAACCAACTACTCAATGGGATTGGATGCGATTGTATATGATATAGATGAGGCGAACAACTTAGTATATATTGCATACCCATGGCTAATGCTTGATAGAGGAGGGAATGTACAGAATATTCTCACCTTCATTGCGGGTAATGTATTCGGTATGAGTAATCTAAAGATGTGTAAGCTTCTCGATGTTTGGTTCCCACCACAGATGCTTGTACAGTATGACGGGCCTAGCTACACACTTGATGAAATGAGGAAGTATCTAAATGTATACGATCAACCAATACTTGGAACTATCATTAAACCTAAGATTGGTCTCACCTCTACAGAGTATGCAGAGCTTTGCTATGACTTCTGGGTTGGTGGAGGACAATTTGTTAAAAATGATGAACCTCAAGCTGATCAGCAGTTTGCACCATATGAAAAGATGGTGGATTCCGTTCGAATGGCAATGGATAAGGCCGAATTAAGGACAGGGAAAACCAAGGTACATTCATTTAATGTTTCTGCGGCAGACTTCGATACTATGATTAGAAGAGCAGACTATGTACGTAGAACAATGAAACCAGGTAGTTATGCCTTCCTAGTTGATGGTATTACTGCAGGCTGGACTGCTGTTCAGACAATTAGACGTCACTATCCAGATGTATTCCTTCATTTCCATAGAGCGGGGCATGGTGCCTTCACTAGACAAGAGAATCCAATTGGGTTTTCAGTTCCAGTCTTAACTAAGTTTGCTAGATTAGCAGGAGCTTCTGGTATTCACACCGGTACTGCAGGGGTAGGGAAGATGTCAGGTGATGCTAGGGAAGATATCGGAGCGGCTAAACAAGCTCTAAAGTTACAAGCACAAGGAGACTACTTTAATCAGATTTGGGCAGAGATACCAGATAGAGACCCTGATATGCAAGAGATGATTAAGAGGGAGGAGATGTTCTGGGGTATGCCAACTAGAGAATTAGCAATGATACGCAGGTCCAAGCAGTTAACTATGGAAGTACCAGAGGAACATACTATGTGGAGAGTTATAAGGAAGACTGCTCCTATAGTCTCAGGAGGTTTAAATCCTGTTCTGCTTCCAGAGTTCCTAGACGTGATGGGCTCTATAGATTTCATTGTAACTATGGGAGGTGGAGTACATTCTCATCCTATGGGTACGAGTGCAGGTGTTACAGCCTTAGTACAGTCCTATGAAGCTTGGTTGCAGAATATTCCTCTAGAGGAGTATGCAAAGGATAAAGAGGAACTAAGAGTTGCTATGGATTTCTACAATAAAAACGGAATACAGGCACATAGATAGGGGGATATAGGGAATTCTTCGTAGGTTAGTAACTACTCAAAGTGCTGATAAATTGCTTCCTTAAGCTGGTTATATTTTTTCCCACTGATTCCCATTCGTTGTTCGTCAAGCTTTTCAAGGGCTTGCTGTCTAGTCCTTACCCATTTGTCAGTAATTTCTACTTGGAGAGCCCGTGATACATCATCAGCACTCTGATATGGGTTCACAGGCTTATGATTTTCTTCTATATGACCGCCTTCACTCCTAGTTATTTTTGATAGAGCAATAGTTATCGCTACTGTAAGTACGACTAATAAAGATAAAATAGCAGTAGGATCTGTAAATGCATCTCCCATATCTGAACCTATTTGATTGAGTGTAATGGCCATATCCTCTCCATTTGTTGGTAGGAGTTCTCTCAATCGATGTAGAAATTCTGGAAGACTAATTGCTATATTACTATTTTGAGTCCCAACTACTACCTGGTTGTTCACTATTTGAAGCTCTAATCCTTGATTTGACAGTATTTCCGGGTTTTGAGCTAGAATATTCGTACAGGCAGGTATAAGCTCTCCCTCTGGCAATTGAGCAATGCCCTGAC
>CAZUOO010000018.1:10911-12543 GCA_964621555.1 uncultured Candidatus Saccharibacteria bacterium
TATTGACTTACACAAATCACTGAAAGTGATTAAGTTTCCGTCAGGAGTTATGGTGAGTAATCCGTCAAGTATTTGACCTTGTGTGACACTCCCTTGTGGGTAGAAACAGGTTAAATCGATACCATCTGGTAGTAGATCTCCTCTAACTTGTAACCCTCCTTCGCATAAAATTGGGTCTTGATCCATGATTGATTATACTATGGGGCTTAATTTTGCGCAAATACTAAGCTATTCTTTTTTACTTGACGCTACTAGTACAGAAACCACACTTAGTGGCTTTAATAGGTATCTCCATTAAACAGTGTTTACACTTTTTAGTAGTTTTCTGCTTTTGAATTGCTTCGTCAGCCTCTTTTTTTGTAATCATCTGTTGGAACTTATTAATAGTTATGAATATTACAAATGCAGTTATGAGGAATATTAAAAGTTGGTTTAAGAAACTCCCATACCTAATTACAATTGCTCCGGCCTCTTTAGCTTTCTCATATGTATCATAGTTACCTCGACTTAGGGTCCAGAAAAGGTTTGAGAAATCAATCTTGGCTGTTATGAAACTAATTGGAGGCATTATAATGTCATTAACAAGGGAATCTATAACCCCTTTAAAAGCTCCACCAATCACTACACCAATGGCTAAACTAATTGCATCTCCCTTAGCAGCGAAATCTTTAAACTCTTTTAATGTCTTTCTCACTTTATCCATATGTAAAAAGTTGGTAACATATAATATATAGGTTAGTATAACATTCTAATTTGATATAATGTATATATGAAAAAAATAGGGTCATTTTTTAAGATTACGATACTTCTTGCAGGTTTAACTACATTAATAATTGCGCTGGGGTATTATATATCCGGTGAGAGCGGTGTATATACCGCCCTTATATTCTCTTTAATTCTCAACTTCATCTCATACTGGTTTAGTGACAAGATTGTATTGGGTATGGCACATGCCAAGCCTGCTAGCTGGGATTCCTTAGAAAAGATAGGAGGAAAGGTTGAGAAGTTATGTAGCGATATGCAAATCCCCATGCCTAAGTTGTATATTATGGATACACCTCAAGCCAACGCTTTTGCCACGGGAAGGAATCCTAATAATGGGGTGGTGTGTTTAACTACAGGTATAATGAATGAGCTTTCAGAGGATCAGCTTCTAGGAGTGATAGCTCATGAGCTGGCTCATATAAAGAACTATGATATTTTAATTGCCTCTATCGCAGCGGTTATAGCTAGTGCAATTTCCACCCTGCAAAGTATGGCATTTTGGTTTGGAGGCGGGAGAGATAATGAGAGCAGAAACCCATTGGTAGGTATTATACTTCTCATAACTGCCCCAATCGTTGCAATGCTTCTACAGTTTGCAATATCAAGGTCTAGAGAGTATGAGGCTGATGCAACCGCAGCAATGTATACAAAGAATCCAGAGGGTTTAGCCTCAGCATTAATAGCTATTGACGGTAGCGTAAGGTCTAACCCAAATAGAGAGATAAATCAGTCTATGCATTCACTCTTCATACATAGTCCAATTAGTAGTAGGGGAGCTATGGAATTATTCTCAACCCACCCCCTTACAGAGAAGAGGGTTGAAAAGTTAATGAGTTTGGAATATTAATATAGGATAGTATCTAGGTA
>CAZUOO010000018.1:12643-16060 GCA_964621555.1 uncultured Candidatus Saccharibacteria bacterium
AATGGTGTAATCTCATATCAGAGGTTCTGGAATAGTACGTATGATATTAATCATGAGCTATATAGTAAGCGTGAGACTATTAATAACTATGTGTTCATAGAGAACCTCTCATATGTCAAAGAGTGGATGGTTGGATTACATACTTCTGAGGATGTACATAGAAAAATAGAGAGAGACCTTGATATTGATTTCAATTATCTATTCCCTATATTTAAGTCTGACGCTATTAATATAGATGTTTCTGTAAATATCCTATCTGCACTAAAGAAATTGAAAGAGAAGTATAGGATTATACTAATTACAGACAATATGGACTCTCTCACACGATTCACCATACCTAATAATCCTCGGATGGTAGAAATATTTGATGGTATGTATATCTCATACCATACAGGTAGGTTAAAGAGGGATGATGGCGGTGCAATATTCAAGGATATTTGTTCTATATATAGAAGTGATATTAAAGATTGTATACTCCTAGATGATTCTATTAGCAATTGTGAACTATTCGAACAACTTGGAGGAAATGTACATTGTGTGAGTGGTGAGAAAAGGGTTGTTGATACTCTTCACTCTTTTATGTAGATATTTATTTCCTATTAGGCCTGTAGTATAATTAGGTATGAATCCCGATATACTTGCAGAAATTAGTAAGGTTGCTCGGCCTAGTACTTCAGGTACTTGGCTTAAGCAGTTTGGGGAACTTTGTCCAGATGGTACTATCTCTCTCTCTGCGGATGCATTAGGGGAACTTGGTGTGCAAGCAAGTGGTATTGCCGACTACTGTATATCATCTCCCCCAGGTGAAGGACTCCTTAGCTGGACTATTCCGGGTAATCCAGGTGTTGTTTCCCACACGAGTATATTGGAGGTAAAATTAGCTCCTGAATGGGTTATGTCTGCAACTCAGTTGTGTGAGGAATTGGTTCAGAGTTCTCAAGGTGCAAATGGTGCTCAATGTGTTAGTATGTTTGATTTCGTTCGTAATGTTGATTGGGGTGGGGGGGCTGTACATACTCTTTCTAGTGGGGTTGAGCTACCTCTTACGATCACAGAGATGGGAGAAGCATTTGTATCTATTGACCATGGCCCATATTTTAATGATCCCGTTGCCAAAATGCTTGGTGATTACTTGCAGATTCCTCTAGTTGATTTTATCCAAGCAGTCGAAAAGTCACTAATGCTTTTTCAAACAGCTAGCTCAAAAGATATATATCAGATACTTCGAAATACCCCAATGTCACCTCAAGCAGCAGAAATTGCGTTGCATGCAAATCAAGTTGGGTTTGGATCTTTAGCTATAGTCATTATTGGGATTGCAATTACCGCAGGAGTAATTGTATTTGCCCCTGCAGTTGGTGATGGATTAATGAAGCTCAAGTCGAAAGTTATTAAAAAGTAGTTACGCTTCCCAATACCTCTAGAGATATACTATAATCCTTCATGGAAAATGAAGTACCTGTTGCTATAACAAAGGAATTACAAATATTCCTAGATAAGATCTTTGCTCTACAAGGTGTAGATTCCCTCTGTACTGGAAATCATGTCGATATACACTATGACCAACTCCCTGAAGGAGTAGTTGCATGTATACAGGAACTCTCTGTTAGTCTAGCTCATCCAACTCTTGGAATTGCAGACTCCATACTTAAGATAGACCCTTATCTAGAAGTTCTAAATTCTCCTGTTCAACTTTGTGATGAGTTAGTTAATGGGTTTGATGGAGTTGCAGGTAGTGCATGTAATCCTCAGGGTGTAGATCAACCCCTACAATTCTTTATGAGAGGGGGTAAAGTATTGTTAGAGGGAATTGATGGAAATATTGTAGAAGTTGGTCTAGATATATTTCTAAGGAAGTTTGGAAATGCTATGCAGGAAACTATGAGTACTACCCTCCCTGATGTGGCTCGTGGTCTTTATGAGCACTTCCTCTCTACCTCTATACCTAACCTATGTGGATCAGTAGCTTTACTTGCTCTGCTTATCACTTTCTTCACCCTTATTAGAAAAGAAGAAGAAAAGGCTTAGGGATACAAGCAGAGTTGTGAATAGTATCAACTGATTTATTACAATATCTTCAATTGTGCTATTAAATTGGCTAAACAGTATTATTTGCAGAATTGGTATGAAGAGAAGTAGTGTGTTTAGGCCCCTTTTCCCAATGTTTATAAAGTAGTTGGTGATTAGGTATGAGATTGCAAACAGCACCATACCAATGCCATATATTCCAATGTAATCAGATATTTGAGTGTACATACCTTTGAATACCACTGTGACAAGTGCTTCGTTGAAAACAAAGTATGTAATAACTAGTACTACTCCTATTGCACTTGTTAGACCGACAGTTTTAAGCAGTACTCTTCTTCTATCTATCTCACTTTTCACATTAGATATTCTAGAGAACATCGTGGTGGAAACCATTATACATGCAAAAAACACTATCTTTCCAAGCAGGCTCAAAGCCCCATATTCGGCCCTGATGTCATGGTTCACAAGTATTAGATCAAGGGCGAAGGGTGTATTAATTAGGAAGAAAGAGATGAGCATATGTGTGAGATACCTAATATCAATTCCAAGATCTTTCTTCATATTGCTCTTAAATTTAATGAATGGAAGCAGGAGTAGTCCGGTGATTAAGAGGGGGAGACCGTTTGCGAGTATTGCAATATTAATATCCTTAACTACCCATATTGAGAATACTCCCATACCAAATTTCAATATAGTTTCCACCAACATTACAATATTCGCTTCAAGTATTCTCTCTAATCCAAAGAGAATTCCTTTTGCAACTGGGGATATCAGTGATGCAAATAGTACAAAGGCAAGCACATAGACTGATGTTTGATTAATACCTGTAAATGAAGAGATGGGAGATGATAGTATGGAAATCGTTAAAGCCGTCACCACCCCCACCGCCGTAAATCCTAATATACTTTTTCTCTTAAAGGCGCTTAGGTCGAAATCTGCATTCTCCCCAACCTTCTTTGTAATATATGACTGGATTGTAATGGCAGGGATCTGTACCAGATATATAATTCCAATTGCGGCGTTGTATATGCTGAAATCTTCCGGACTGAGATTTCTAGCAAGGTATATGTTAAATAGATAACCAAGGAAGCTGATTATACCTCCAAAGAGTAGGGTTATAACTATATCTATGTTGTATTTATCCTTTTTATACATATTCAAAATGATTATATCATTACCGATTACAATTTGATGTATAATTATCCAACTTACTTGAAATATAAATATTATGGATAGCTTTATACCTTTAATAGCGGGATTAGCGATTGGAGTTTTGGCAATGATTTTCTTTAAAAAGAAGGATACGAGCAAGGAGGATATTGAGACCTCTATGAAGAACCTTCTACCTGATCTAATGAAGTCTGTTAATGAACAGGTTATACAGCTTGC
>CAZUOO010000019.1:0-10638 GCA_964621555.1 uncultured Candidatus Saccharibacteria bacterium
TTCTATACGGAATTACTAGTGGGATTTCTAAATTAATTGTGCTAGATATTAATCCTCACTACTATCAGTTCTTAGATATCGTATTGGTAACTCCATTGTTTATACTATTAGATTGGAAAGAGGTGGTGGGGCAGTTGAAGGTCATATCTAGACCTAATATTCTTTTTACATTTGCACCTGTCATCCTCTTCTACTTCACATATAATATTCTTAAATATATTGCATTGAGTAAAGGGTTGGAGCTTCCAATTGGTGATGCGGTTGATAATCTGGTGGTGTTTGTAATTATTGCATTGGAGATACTAATATTTAAGGTTAAGGGTGTTAACTTAAAATATAGGTTGGGAGTTAGTGTGATTGCTGTATTAGGGGTATATCTAATACAGGCTTATTCGTAGGGAATATTGTAATTTATTTATCTATGGATGGGGGAGTTCTTTAGCGGGAGATTCAGCTATTATACTTTTGCCTGTATTCTTCTCAATTTCTTCCCTTGCTCTTTTAGCAACTGTTCCACCGTCCCTTGCAGTCTTTATGTTTTGAGGAAAAGTTGTAGGTCTCCTAATCTTAGAGATTTCAGTGGTGGATGCCTCGGCGAGCATATTTAAAACTAGCTCAATATTTGTCATATTATCTCTGAGGTTTCCTTTTTTAATACCCTTTAAGTCTTTGTACTCCCTGACAGTTCTATCTGCCCATGCTTTGGTAATTTCGTCAGTTAGTATCGCAAAATCCTTTCCCGCTTTTATCCCTCTACTTTGCCATTCATCTGTTAACTCTTTCCTAACCTCTATGCTTTTTAACCTCTGATTAATCCACTCTTTAGAGTATCCTTTAGCTAAATATACTCGCATTGCCCTTTCAAAGGCTAGTTCAGGATCCTGAGTTTCTTCAACTCTTTCATACCCAACTTTTGCTAGCCATAGCTTAAAAGGTTCAGCGTTTGGGGAGGGGATAGTCTGAATTATTCTAAATATAGTTTCTGTATCTCCTGCATCTGATAGGTATCTCTTTCCGTCGGGAGCCACCATTTTCAGGCGTACGATTTTCTCGTACACCTCACTCCCTTCTGCTTTAAGTGTTCTCTTCAAGTCACTCCAGTATCTTTTAGGGATTGAAGAATTGGTCAGTATAGATATTATATCTATGATAGAGAAGTACCATAGCTCCTTCTTTTTGTCCCACTCTCTATGTACCTGTTTATCATTGAAAATAGCAATTGTCTTTGAAATATTTTTCATATTTAATTATACTGCGATGGCTTCACGAGGGGAAATTACAATCTCTAGGATTGTAATCATCTTGTTACATTGGTGGATAATTTTCTGTTATATCGCGTGAGTCCTAGAACTTTGTAAATTTATGGATGGCATATGAGCTATAGTCTAAAAATTATTGACTTGTAGTGGGAACTTTTCTAAAGTGAAATGTAGTTATATATAACACATAGAAATACGAATGGATCAACAGCTTCCAGCAAAGCGAGCTACTCTTTTTCAGAGATTAAAACATTCTCCTAAGTGGGTTTCATTCATACTGTTATTTCTAGTTGTAGTTGTTACCCCTGTTACAATTCTTCTTCTCGACTACTTTGCTAATCCTGCACAGTCTTGGTTTGATAGTGCTTGGGAGTATAGAAAACCTCTCACATTAACCAACGGTGGGGGGAGTAAAACAGATTATGATGTTCTTGTTGTATTAGATACTGCTTCTTTGATTGCAGAGAATAAGATACAGGCTAACTGTAATGATATTAGGATTGTAGATAGTGATGGGATTACAGTTCTTCCATATTGGATAGAAGGGGGGTGTAATACTGCTGAGACAGAGATTTGGACGAGAGTTCCATCGGTTCCAACTGGTGAGAGTACTATTCATTTGTATTATGGAAATGGTAGTGCATTGGATGCTCAGCAGAGTTGGGGAGGGAAAATTAGTATGTATTCGCTTGGGTCATGCCCTACCGGTTGGACGGTTAATAATGATGCTACAGGGAAGTTTCTAAGGGGCAGTGCTGCTTATGGTGGTACTGGTGGTGCCAGCTCTCATACATATGGGACTGTAGCATGTACATTTTCAGCTTCGGGTAGTGGATATGGTAGCACAGATGGAGGAACTGAAAACTTGTTAAATAGATTCCATTCTCATGGTGGGGATGTAACTATCGGAGATTCTGGTGATCTTCTACCAAACTATGAGAATGTTGTGTTATGTGAGGCGCCTAGTTTTGCAGTGAAAAGTGGATTAGTTGGTGTATTTGAAAGTACTCCAACAGGTTGGACTCGAAGTACTAATTTAGATGGAGACTATATCCGTGTTGATACAACGGCTGGAGGAACTGGTGGCAATACTACTCATAGTCATACGTATTCAGGAGTAGGGTCAACATCGCACGATAATCAGAATTTCTTTTCTTCTAGAAATATCTCTACTGTCGCTACAGGTGGAACTATTACTACCTCAGGTGGATATACAATTCATAGATTTACAACAAGTGGGACATTTGAGTTAAGTTCCGATAAAAATATTGAATATTTGGTTGTTGGTGGAGGTGGTGGTGGGGCCTCCGGAGTTGCTTATGTAGGTAGTGGAGGTGGTGGTGGTGCGGGTGGAATGTTGACTGGGTCAGCTGTCTTTACTGGAGGTTCATATTCAGTTGTGGTAGGTGCGGGTGGAGCTTCAAATACTTCTGGTGGTAATTCTTCGGTGAACTCTATAATCGCTCTCGGTGGTGGACGAGGAGGAAGGTCTGGTTTAGCACCTGCCTCAGGTGGGTCTGGAGGAGGAGCAGGTGGTGATTGCGAGAGGGCCTCAACAGGTTCGGGTGCTGCAGGAACGGCTGACCAGGGAAATAGTGGAGGAGATGTACCTGCGCTTACATGTTGGGCGGCTGGGGGTGGAGGTAAGGCTGCGGTTGGAGGAAGTAATGGTGGCGCGGGAGGTGCTGGTTTAGCGTCCTCAATTACTGGCTCGGCTGTGACGTATTCAAAAGGAGGTAATCCTGGTGGAACGTATGGTGGTGGTTGGGTTTGTCCTGGACCTGGCGCTTCAGGTGCTGCAAATACTGGTAATGGTGCAAATGGTGGAGACGCAAAGACTTCTGGACCTCAAGCTTGTGAGGGAGGCGTCGGTGGATCTGGAGTTGTTGTCCTTAGGTATCTAACACCTTCTGTTGAAGGTATTATCGCAAGTGTGAATCACACTCATGTAATAGGCAGTGGAAATACAAGTACCTCTTCCCATTTACCTTCCTATATTGACGCTATCTTTGCTTCATCTGATTCTGATACCAGTCTCCCTACGGGTAGTATTGTTATCGCTAATGCTCTCCCTCCTTTAGGTTGGAATAGAGTGAGCGCATTTGATGGCAAAGTTTTAAAAGGATCTGCAACTTACGGTACTACAGGAGGGAGTGATACTCACGACCATACTGTTACGATTAGTGGGTCGTCTGAAACGTTAAATGGATATTATAAAGCTTCACAAAATGCTTCTCCATCCACTCATACAAATACATGTACATTAGAATCTAAATCCAACCTTCCTCCATATCTCGACGTACTGTATATAAAGAAGGTTGATAATACTGTAGATGGTGTAACATTAAATATTGGTACTGAAGAATCTAATGCTCCTGCGATGCCAACCTCTGTTCCTGCTCAAGCATTAAGCACTAGCAGTATCAGATGGAACTTTATAGATAATGCAAATAATGAAGTTGGATTTAAGATTGTTGATGGAGATGGATTGGTAAAAGCTACCTGTGAGGGTGAAAACCTTACATACTGTGATGAAACTGGGCTCTCTCCAAATATTCAATATACGAGATACATAATTGCATATAATACAAATGGAGATAGTTTACAGTCTGATGCAGTTTCGAGATATACGCTAACAAATACCCCATCTATATCTATAACCTCTGTGAATTCTTCAACCGTTAATCTCTCTGCAACAGGACTTACAAACTTAGGGGTTGGGTTGTCGGCACTGTATTTTGACTGTCTATCTGTTGATTGTGTGGGATCTGAAACTATCGCCCAATGGTTAACTGTGACAAGTGCTTCTGCAGTAAATCTTCAGTCAAATAACCAGTATTCATTTAGAGTTAAGGCTAGAAATGGTGATGGGGTTGAAACCTCATACTCTGAAACTGTTTCAAACTATACCTATGCTAACGTCCCCGAGTTTACTGTCACTAATGTAACGTCGAGTTCTGTAACACCTGTTGTGAGTAATGTGCCAAATCTGGGGGAAGGGCAGAGTGCCATATTCATAGTTTGTGAATGTGATACTACAAGTACCGTCCCAAATACTTGGGTGGGGGCAAGTGAGGCTTTAATTGATGGCTTCACTCCAAATTCAAGTGCAACTATAACTATTAAGGCTAGAAATGGTGATGGGGTTGAAACTGCTATTTCTGATCCAATCACTGTACACACACTCGCGAATGTACCACTTGTTCCTTCAATTAGTAATCTAACGGATAGTGCCTTTAACGTATCTCTTAATCCCAGTCTAGGAGGTAATCCATCTTCAGTTCAATATTCAATTGCATATGGTGAAAATGAATATATAAATAATGTTGATGGTACACGTGGTTTGGTAGAGGTATGGGCTGACTACGATACTTGGAATTTTGGTGGTGGAGTATCTGTTGGAGGGTTAACTGAGGGTGTTGAGCATAGTGTAAAAGTACGAGCTCGAAATAGTGATAATGTGGTAACTTCCTTTACTGATGAGGTTAGCGCATATACACTTTTGAAAACTCCTACGATGGTTAGTGGTAGTGCACTAGGGTCAACTAGTATTCGTTGGAACTTTACAGACAATGGCGCAAATGAGGAAGGGTTTAGACTTTATGATAGCGGGGGTAATCTGCTAACTACATGTGTAGGTGCCAACCTCACATTCTGTGATGAAACAGGGTTAATACCAAATACTTCATATACGAGGAAGGTTAAAGCATATAATACAAATACAGAGAGTGTATTTAGTGGGGAGGTTTCTCAAACAACTCTTGCCACAGTACCTTCGCTTGCAAATATTACCGGAACTGAGGGGCGGGCATCTTTTGGGGTGTTGATGAATGGTAACCCCGGCGGAACAGAAATCTTGATAAAAGATCAGGCCTCTAACAAGTTCTACAATCCTGTAAATGGAGTTCTTTCAGATACAGAAATTTGGTTTGAATATGTAGATACAGGTGAAGACCTCTTTGTTAATAATCTATCTGCGAACACTCTATATCAATTTGTAATTAAAGCTAGAAATAGTAATGAGGTAGAGAGTGACTTTAGTTCAGAGTATGAAGTATATACTCATGCTGTTTCCCCATCTGTTGTTTCGGTTGTAGGGGAGAGTGCAACTAGTGTGAAGGTAGTCATTGGGAATGAAAGCAACCCAAGCTCTACTCAATTTGTAATTAGGGAGGTGGGTAGCAATAAGTATGTAGATAATAGTAGTGGAGCTTTAGTGGATACTCCTGTTTGGGCAACATACACACAATTAGGAAGTAGTGATGGTGTCGTTGTGACTGGATTAAGTGCAAATACTGAGTATACCTTTGAAACTAAAGGGCGCAACCAAGATCAGATTGAAACGGATTTCTCTACTACAGTTGCTGGTCATACTCTAGCTAACACGCCTGCAATTAGTTCTCTGGTAGCAAGTTCCTCTACGGTTATTGTAGTTACAATCGATAATTCTTCTAATCCATTGACTACACAATTTGCTCTTAGAGAAACGGTTTCAGGATTGTATGTAAACTCCTCAACCGGAGTATTACAAGTTTCTCCAAGTTGGGCTACATATGCACAATGGGGTGGTGAAACTGGGTTTGGAATTACATCACTTTCTCCAAATAGTCAGTATTCGATCTCTGTACAAGCGAGAAATAGTGATAATATCTCAACTAGCTTCTCAAGTTCACAGTCCCTATATACTTTGGCAAATGTTCCAGGAAGTGTGAATGTTTCTGACGCTGGAGTTTCAACACTACGAATAACTCTGGATACTAATGGTAATCCTGTTGCTACAACATACGCCCTCTATAATGTTACAAATTCTAAATATATAGATTATGTAAGTGGGAATGAAAGTGATAGTGCTGTATGGGGAACCTATGCACAGTGGGGTGGTGATTCAGGGTATATGATATCTGGCTTGGATTCTGGAACAACCTATGAGTTTGTATCTAAGGCAAGAAATGCAAATAATGTTGAGACCTCCTTTAGCGTAGGGGCGAATATTAGTACATCTTTAAACGCTCCAACAATTGGAATACCACAGAGACTCTCTGAAACTTCAATTAGGTGGACATTCACAGATAATGAAAGTAATGAGGTTGGGTATAGGGTGTACGATGATAACGATGTTCAGGTTGCAGAGTGTGTCGGTACTTCACTAACCTCATGTGTGGAATATGGCATGACACCAAATACCGAGTACACAAGAAAGGTTGCAGCATATAACGACAACGGAAGGGGAGGATTTAGTGAAAGCGTAAGTAGGTATACACCAGCTTCGGTTCCTCAAATATCTGATTCTGAAGCCGTTACATCAAGCACGCTTAGACTTAAGATTGGAAGTAATGGGAATCCCGCTAATACAGAGTATGAAATTAGAGAGGTTGTATCAGGGTTGAAGGTTGGGAATATTGTAGATGGAGTTGCAACTCTAGTAGTTGGTGATAGCTGGCAGACACTTTCCAACCTTGGTGGTGATGCAGGAATTGTAGTTTCTGAACTATTTGCTAATGCTGAATATGTATTTGAGGTTGTTGCTAGAGATGGTGAGGGAATTGTAACTGCCCCTTCCTCACAGGTCGTGATCTATACTCTAACAGTGACTACAGCCTCACCTACATTACAAGCACTTAGTGAGAGTAGTATGAAGGCGGTTATAGATACAGGAGGTAATAGTGAAGTTACTACGTTTGCCGTTAAGGATGTTAAAGGTTCTAGATATTTCAACTACTCCAATGGACTATGGCAAGTAGAGCCTGTTTGGGGAACCTATACTCAATGGGGAAGAACATCAGGCTTTACAGTAACTGGACTTGGGGTAAACACTGAGTATGAGATTCAGGTTATATCTAAGAATGGAGGAGGGATTGAATCCCTACCTTCTCCAAGCTCGCTAATCTATACCCTTGCAAACACACCATCCCGACCAACCGCTTCCCTAAATTCTACCTCTTCGGTTCTTGTGAGAGTTGGGGCTAATCAAAACCCTGTTAATACTGAATACTCACTACTTGATATAAGTTCGAATAGGTTTGTAGATCCAAGAACTGGTAATCTAGTGTCGAGCGTAAGATGGGGAAGACTATCAGATTTCGGAGGAGCAAATGGGATTACAGTGGGTTCCCTAACTCCAGGAGCAAGATATGAGTTTATAGCAAGAGCCAGAAACGGTAATCAAATTGAATCTAGTTCTTCTTCAAGCTTTGTTACAAATACCCTTGCCAATATACCTTCGGTCTCTGATGTAAATGCTGTAACCTTGAGGTCCATTAGAGTTAGGTTGAATAGGAACTTGAATGACCCAACTGTTCAATTTGCTGTACAAGAAGAAACATTGAATAGGTATGTTGATTTCAGAACAGGACTGCTTGTTGAAAACCCTGTATGGGGTACATATTCAGAATTCGGGGGAGACCTAGGAGTTATAGTTTCCGGATTAACTCCAGTAACCGACTATTCATTTAGAGCTAATGCTAGAAATGCGGTAGGTGTTGTTACAGGTAATGGAGCAAGAAGACTCTTTGGTACTAACGCTGTTATAGAAAATGTGCCTGTAGGGGTTACAATCTCACTTAAAAGTAACGTAACGATTGACCCTTCCAAAGATCTTGGAGGGCAGAGAGGTTTGCAGAATATTAGGGTCTTTAGAAATAATAGGGTGATTGCGGATGTTCCAATTGAATTCTCTCAGAACCGAGATTGGGGTTCTGCAGTTATTACAGAGGATGCAGGTAGGGTGGTGGTTAAACTACCTTCGAACTCAGGTCTAACGGGTACTTATACAATGTACGTACCTAAAGGTGATACAAATAGGTTCAAACTTTGTACTAAGGCTGAGCTTCTAGAGCAGGTTAATAGTGATTGTGCAGGTAATGTTATATTTGCAGGACCATATCCACAGACTATCAGTGTGGATGACAAACCTATCACTGTGTCCGTATCCGTTATTGATGGTGTTAGCTATTGGGTCGTAAGTGGATTGACTGGAACGGGTGGACTAGGTGAGAAGGTTGATACAGGCGGGGAGGTGGTAAAGGAGCCAACTGTTGAAGAACCTGATGATGAGGATGAAGGTGAAACTCCTGCACCACCAGTTGTGAATACTCCTAATCAGACCTTCAATACTGTGGTTAATAATGTAATTAATACCGTTACACAAAGTGCACCTACACAAGCAGTGCAGGCCATAGATGGGGTGAAAATTGCGATTGATAATAGTGTGGTGGGAACCTTGGATCAACCTCAACTTTCGGCGGTTACCACTACGGCTACAGCTGCCACGGTCACCGTAGGGCTGGCTGCGGTTGGGGGTGGTTTTAGTACTGTTCCATACATGCTCACCCAATTCTTCTTAGGAGTACTATCTTTCTTAGGTTTTAGAAAAAGAGGGAAGCCATATGGTTATGTGTATAACTCCGTTACTAAAGAGCCTGTTTCAAGAGCAATAATTCGTATATACGATGCAAATAGCAAACTGGTGTGGACCGATGTTACAGATGTTTTCGGTTCGTTTAACGCTGAACTACCAAAAGGAAAGTATAAAATATTGGTTAAAAAGGGTGGCTTTAACTATCCAACAGAGATTATTAAAGGAATGGTTGATTATCCTCTAGAACCTATCTATAAGGGAGAATTTTTAAAGATGAGTAGGCGGGATGATGTAAAGGTCTTAATACCTGTTGATCCAACAAAAATTGATAGGTTTAAAGCTTTGAGCATTTCTGCGAGGACAAGTATCAATCTTATGTTGAAACTGCTACACGTATCCATATTCATTGGTGGTATTATTTTAGGAGTGTACACTATTGTTAAGTTTCCAGGTGCAACTAATACCTTTGTCTTCCTCTTCTATATACCTGCCTTCTTCATGTTATATAAATCTATTTTTGGAGAGGAATCTAGGTATGGGTATGTTAAAGATATGAAAGGTCATCCAGTTGCAAACGTAGAAATCGCACTAAGAGAGATGAAATTTGATAGATTTGTGGGAAAAAGGGTGACTGATGAGAGCGGAAGGTATAGGTTTAATATATATCCAGGAGCCTATGAGCTTGTTGTAGTTTCTCCAAATTATAAAGCGATGAAGTTTGAAGGTGGCTCTAATGTTGTAGACGTGTCTGTAAAAGGTGATAAGATTATAACCAAGGATATTACAGTCCAAAAGAAATAAGATAAATTTTCAATTACGAATTATGGCTAAAACTCATCAGGAGGTTGTCAAATTATTGGAAAATAAAGAGGTCTATATATTTGATATGGATGGAACTCTTGTTGATTTGGAGGAGTTAAACTACGTTAGTTTTAGAGATGCAATTGCTCAGGTTTTATCCAAAAGCCTTACCTATGCTGAATATATGGCACATTTTGCAGGTAGTGGTTCTAAAGCGGGTTTTCAAAGCTATCTTGCTTCTGTTGGTCTTGAAACTGATATTGATAGTATCATTAAAATATATCGTGCTATGAAAAGAGACTCGCTTCAAAATAGGTTTAAGGAAGTTGTTAAGGTTAAGGATGGAGCGGTTGAATATTTAAAGAGGCTGAAGGAGTCAGGGAAGAGGTTGGGGCTTGCTACAAGTACCGTAGGGGAGTTTGCAGAGTATATTCTAACTAAGGTTGGGATTATAGATCTCTTTGATGTAAAGATATATATAGAGGATGTAACTAATTCTAAACCAAACCCTGAGATGTTTCTAACTGCACTAGATAGGTTGGGAGGGAAGAAGGAAAAGGCTGTTATATTTGAAGATTCAGAAAATGGAGTGAAGGCTGCTAGGAATAGTGGTATGGATTATGTTGTGGTTGTAGCTAAGGGGCACAACGATAGTGTACCCCTTAGTGACGATTACGTTATTACCAACTATCTTAATCTCTAGTTAGGTCGTAATGTACCTGCGAATACTTGCCATGCAAGAGCAGATTTAGCAACTAGGCTTAGTACAATGTACACCCTTTCTCCAAATAGATAGTTCTTCCATGGTCCGACCTTTTTATATTGTAATATCATATTCACTGCAAAGGAGTTGAAGAATATAAATATTGAGACGTAGATCCAGTATACAAAGGTTGGGATTTCTCCAGTTCCATACTTATTGGCACTCCAGAAGAATACTCCTACAACTAACCAAGGGATGGCTCCTGCCAATACTCCAATGTTATAGCTGAGCCAGTCGGTTTTAGTGGTAGTCTGATTGTGTACTTCCATAACCAACCCCATGAGGTTCATTATTGCAGTGAGTGTAAATATCATTACCAATGATCCTAGGTCGTATATTCCCACGAGCATAGATATAGCCAGCATCATTGTAGAAGCGGAGAGGGAGTATTCAATCCATCTCGCTTTGTTAATTCCTTTCTCTAAGTCTGCATTATATTGCTTGTTGTATACAGTTGA
>CAZUOO010000019.1:10738-14744 GCA_964621555.1 uncultured Candidatus Saccharibacteria bacterium
TTAACTTAATTCCTATATCTAAGATATCCTAGTTAAAGGGAGTTTTCAATCTCGACTATATTAATTACTCTCTTCTTCGCCTAGCGCATCACTTCTAAATTCAATCTCAACTGTGTTCAATATTTCGGTCTTTGCGAATTTAGAATTACCTACGGTACCTTCTTTAATTATTCCGACCTTTCCCTTGGTGATAGAGATATATTCATCGAAGTTTTTAACTTGGAAGGCAATATGTTCGACTCCAAACCTTAGTTTTGTAATATCTATATTGGGTTTAGGTTCAAAAATTTCAATTTTAGGCACCTTATATCTACCGGATAATGGGGAGTTTAGTTTAAATACTCTAACTCTTCTTTCATGAAGAACAATTTCCTTTATTTGTGTTGAGTACTGAAGAAGAGTTTTCGTTAGATTTTCAAACTCTTCGCTACTATGTGTAAGCACTCCTAAATGGTCAGGAGTTAATTCTTTACTTGGAATATCTAGAGGTGTTAATACTGAGTTTATTAATTCTCCATACGCAATGTTGAAGGTCTCTAAACTCTCTCTTTTAAAAAAGGTGGATAGGGGTGGGTACATAGCTATACATAATATATCTAAATTATGTAATATTTTACCACTTTCCTATTAAACTATCCTATATACATTTTACTGGATTTTTGATTGTATTATCAATATTATATATTAAGCGGAAGTATAATTTGGAGAATGTTACTTATTGAATATATGAGGGGAAATGTAATTTTAAAACTAGGTATATATGTGAAAAGTATAGCACTGAAAGTGTATAGGGTCCTGTTAATTATGATTATTGTCTCTGCGTCTATACATCCCTCATTCCTATCGCTTCCTGGTAATGTGGAGAAAGCCTATGCTGCGAACTTCCAAATGAAATCAGGCTATTATACGGGTAATGGATCGTCACTTAGTATTACTGGCTTAGGATTCCAACCTGAATTGGTGATAGTTAAGTCGAGCTCTGGTGCAGGTGTTGGTGCTTTTAAAACAAGTGCAATGCCTGCCGCAAATACTGCGTTTTTTTCTGGTGCAGCAGATGATACAACTACAAAAATGACATTCGATTCAGATGGATTTACTGTAGGTCTACTTAACAACCTAAATAACCTAAATATTCTATACTACTGGGTCGCATTCACTGGATCGGACTGTTCTGTAACAGGTAATTTCTGTGTCGGGCAATATACAGGTAACGGAGTTTCAACTCAAACAATATCAACTGGTTTTCAACCAGACGCCGTTATCGTTAAGAGAACGAATGCGATTGCAGGGAATTTTAGAGTTACATCACACCCCGCAAACCGAGCCTCGTATTTCACAACTACCGCAGATAATACGGCAGGAGGGCTAATATCTTCATTCACTGCAAGTGGTTTCGTAGTAGGATCTGCAGTGAATAACGTAAACGGTGGTGCATATAACTTCTTCGCTTTCAAAGAAACTTCTGGGGCATTTAAGCAGGGGACTTATGCTGGAGATGGCACTGATAATAGAGATATTACGGGGGTTGGTTTCCTACCCAATTTAGTTATTGTAAAGAATTCAACATCAGCTACTTCTGGTAACCGAAATCCATTAATGATAACAGAGGATATTAATGGAGAAGGGGCTGTCGGTTTGGGAGCTGCGACCGCGGTTACAACTAATTCTATTCAGAATCTTAATTCTGATGGATTCCAGATTGGAAGTAGTGCGTTAATGAATCAATCAGGTCAGACACTGTATTATATCGCAATTGGAGGAGGGGGGAGTAATTCGACGAATGGTGATAGCTATTATTTTGATATTGGGACTTATACTGGGACAGGTTCGTCGTTATCTGTAAATTCGCTTAGTTTTAAACCTGATCTAATAATTATTAAGGGAGCGACTGCAGTTGCAGGGGTATTTAAAACTGGGGTAATGCAAGGTGATTTAACTGCATATTTAGGTTTAGCAACAACTGATTTCACTGGGGGGATAATTTCACTTGATTCAAACGGTTTTACTCTAGGCACAAGCACTGTTACAAATACATCAGGGGTTGAATATCAGTGGATGGCATTTGGGAACGCATATAATCCTATTACTAATACAGGATCGGGTAATTTTGCGATTGGAGTTTATCATGGTACCGCAATCGATAATCTAAATATTAAAAAGATTCCTTTCCAGCCTGCATATGTAGCAATTAAAAGAAATAACTCTACAGCGGGAGTGTTTAAAACCGCTTCGCATACTGGAGAGGTAACCAGTTTATTTTCAGCGACCGCGGATAGTGCCACTGATAATATTCAATCACTGACTAGTGATGGATTTCAGGTGGGGACTAATGCTACAAGTAATTCATCAGGGAGTTTACATAGATGGTTTGCATTTAAGGCTGGTCCGGATTTTGTGACAGGAACCTACACTGGTAATGGAGTGGATGATCGAGAAATATCAGGTGTAGGATTTACGTCGGGTTGGATGCATATTAAAAGAACTACGGCTGTGAATGGAGTTCATAGGAGTCAGAGGTTAGTGGGGGATAGCTCTCAGTATTTTACTGCTACGGCAAACGTTGCTGGGAGAATCAAGTCCATTACTTCCGATGGATTTACGTTAGGAACTCAAACGGAAGTAAATCTTGATACTGCATCATATTATTATGTGTGTTGGAAAGGAAATAGTTCTCCTACCGTTTCCTTAAATACTGCGGATGAATCAGTAACCTCGGATACTACACCATCACTAGATTTTACCGGTACTGACGAGAATGGTGATGATATAAGATATCAAATACAGATTGATTCTAATAATACGTTTGATTCTGATAATAGTGGGGTAGTATTTGGAGATGATTTTAATGATAATTTCCTTAATCCAGCTGATTGGTATGATAATAGTTCCGGTAATGCGGTGGAGACAAACCAGAGGCTTGAAATTACTTCGACCACAACATCAGGATATTATAGTGTACTTAGTCAAGATTACTTTGATTTGACTGGCACCTCATATATTGGAGAAGTCGTATCTATTGGTAATCAGGCGATAGCTTCACTTTCTGTTCAGCCTGTAATGCTTCGAATAGATAGTAGTAATCTAATTTCCTTTGAAATCTCTGATGACGAGGTTACTGCGAGAATTAGATTAGCTGGTAGTTCTTCGTATTTTGCAACTACAAGTTATAACGCTACAACAATGAAATGGTTAAGGTTAAGGGAGCAATCGGGCAATATATATTGGGAATATTCTGCAGATACATCATCTTGGAGTGAGCTATATTCGACTATCGCGCCATTTGATATAACGTCATTGGAGTTTGCAGTTATGATTGGTACTGATCAAGCTGAAACTTTAACTACCACGTTGGCGGTAGATAATTTAAGTATTGGTGGGTCTGTGGCTCCTCTTATTTCTGCCGTCTCAGGTACTGACGCAGGGTTTGCTAATCAAGATACTCCAGCTGATACAGATCCATTTAACTCAGGTGAGGTTGTTAGGTATACAGTTCAAGGGGCTGATGAGCTAGTTGATGGGTTGTACTACTGGAGGGTGAGAGGATTAGATCCTAGTGGTACAAATACGTATGGTAGCTGGAGTGCTATTCGTTCTTTCACTATCCTTTCTGGGGTTGAAATATCTATCGCAATAACTACAGATGGTACTATTGCATATGGGAACCTTTCAGGGTCTGAGAGCAAAAGTACTCTAGATCTCTCTGATACTCAAACCGCTTCTAATACAGGGAATGTTACTATTGATTTGAATATAATGACTTCACAGCCATCGGGATGGACATTAGGAGCCACTCCTGGGGTGGATACTTTTACACATGAGTTTTCTATTAACGGAGGGAGTAACTGGACTTTGTTTACCACCGCAGATAGTTATCAGACCTTATCAACAGGTTTTGCAGTTAGTGGTACACAGAATTTTGACCTAAGGATTACAGCACCATCCTCTTCAACCTCAGGTGATCAGAAGAATATTACAATTACGATACAGGCGATTGAGGGGTAGGGTT
>CAZUOO010000020.1:0-12653 GCA_964621555.1 uncultured Candidatus Saccharibacteria bacterium
TTACGCTTCGTTTTAGTATAGATTTAGCTATTAGGTTTCACCCAATCTCAATTATTAATGCTAGGAAGATACTAGTGGAGAAGGGGGAGCTTTAATATAGTTTGAAGTTATAGCTCTATTAAATTAATGCTTTATAGTTATATGAGAGAGAAAGAGTTCATTGGTGAGATAAATGGAGATATATTCTCTGAAAAGGTTAAAGAGTTTAGTAATAAGTTTGGTAAGCCTGAATTAAAAAAGAGGTTAGGGTTGATGGTTTTTGATCGTAATAATTCTGATGTTGATACTAGGGTTCGTATTACAAATGGTAAGGCAGAGGTTATGCAAAAGGTTAAAGTCGTAGATGATGGTAGCGGATTATCTATTAAGAAGGAGATTTCAATCCCTTTATTATCAAACACTGACGTTATATATAATGCATACGTAAGTTACTTGAATTTACTAAAGTCTAAATATTCAGAGAAGCTTATCTCCCTAGCTGTACAAACAGAGAATTATATCTGGGAATTATCTGAAATGTATGGAGTTGAACTAAAAATTTCTTATCAATTCGGTATTAATGATTACTATACTTTTGAAATTGAGGCTGTGAAGGATGGCGTTGATTTGGAAGTTGTAAGGAATGCTTTGTCACTTTCTCCTACTGCAAATCATGCTAGTGATGAAAGAAAGCTATTTAGAAGTACACAGGTGGACTTAAACCTCCTTCCATTGTCTGAAGAACAGGTTAAGGAGATTATTAGCAAGTACGTAGTCTAGAGTTATATTCTCACCGCAACATTAAATGCTCCCTTATACTTATTTGGTGTATGAGTATTGTCTTCTTTCTGTTCCATCTCCTGAGCAAGTTCGTGTGAAAAGAGGTTACCTTTTTCTGCTTCTTCGTATGTGCATAGCCCAGATTCTAATATATTTGTTATGCCGAATTGCATTTCTAATTCAGATTTCACTATTCCCATGAAATCTATGTTATATCTTTTCCCTTTAAAGAGTGGGTGAGTGGTTTCCTTAGTGTACTTAGCGAGTAGTTGTTGGTTGCGGAATGTCTTTAGAAAAAGGTTGTATGAATCCTCTGAAATTGTATAGTGTGTTTTGCAGATATATGGTGTTACGTATGATTCTATGTTTTCCCAGCTTATTTTAGGATATAGTGCTTTAGCTAATTTTAAGGCTTTGAGATGTATCCCTTGAAGAGTTTGAGGAGATCCTATGTGTATAGCTATTGTTACGTTCGTATCTAATGGCTTTATTACTAGGATTGCACAGTCTGCAGGGGCAAATATGATCTCATATGGATTGTCCAGTATGGTTTCTGCTATTATCGCATTCGCTCTTAAAGGGATGTATTTATATCCCGAATCGTCAGGCTTATTTCTTAAGCTTAGACTTGAAAAGGTTTCAATATTTAGATTCATGAGAGTATCTTCGGGGGGAGTGGTGAGTACAAATGCTGTTTTTGTTTCAAGGTAATCGCTTAGTTTGTGGTCGTTGCTTTTGATTATATCTTTTTCTTTATCTGATGTGGAGAAGAACGGGTTCATATTTCCCCATATTTTGCCCTCGTATGTTGTGGCTACTTTCAAAGTTGAATTGGGGGATATATATGTGAGTAGCCCATTCTCAAGAGCATCTAGATTAGTCATTAGTATTATTGCATACAACTTACTCTAGAATTGTATTCCAGTTTGGGTAAGAATTAAAGATTTATTAGGTGATGCCCTAATTGTTACCTTTCTGTAACCTTTTCTGTTTACTCTCCTTTATACATCGACTATAATATTTGAATATACTAATTTAATCTTCGACCCTCATGACATCAGAAAAAATAGTTCGAAAAATTTCATTGCCTGTGGAAGTGAATGAGAAGGTTGTGGGAATAGTAAAGAAATCTGGGATTTCCTTTGATGATTTTGTTGCTAAGGCGCTTTTTGAACTGCTAATTAGTGAAAATGGAGTAGAGTATTTGAGTGCAGAGGAATCTAAGGATGTTGAGAAAAGTCTCAGTGAGCTAAGGGATGGGCGGTATGTAACTCTCGACTTAACAGATGTAAATTCACTAAAAAAAGTATTAGGGGGCGAGTAACTGGAGGCACTATTTATTCGACCCAACTTTTCATTCGGAAGTATAAAAAGCTAATTAAGTACAACTCTCTATTGCTGATTTCCGTATACAATTCCCTCCAATTAATTAACACAAATCCATTTGAAAAGAAGTTGAAAACGCATAAGGTGGTTGTGTCTTGCTACGGTGAGGTATTTAGCTCTAGGGTTAACGGTAATCTAAGAATTATTTGGATATTTTGGACTACTGGAAAAGTCGTTCTTGATATTGGAGGTCACTCTGGAAAGAATAAGGTGTATAGATAGCGTTAAAGCTCTTTTAGATCCTTCTCCTGGTCATCCTGCTTGTTATTAAGAAGGTTAAGGTACTTCTCTGTTGTAGAGAGTCTCTTGTGTCCTACAAGCTTTGATACTGTTACAAGGGATACTCCATTCGCAAGGTGGTGTGCAATAAAGGTATTTCTTAAATCATTAACCTTTGCATTTTTTATACCAGCCTTTTCAAATGCTTTATCTATTGTGGTTCTAATATTTCTAACAAGAAGAGGTCTTCCATTCTTTGTAATGAAAAGAGTTTCATCTTCACTCTCTGGTCTGATTTTCTTATACTCATCAATTGCTGCTACTGCAGATTTATTCAAAGGAACCTTTCTTGCAGGGTGACTACCTGCTGGCTTGATGTATAGGTATGGAATTTTGCTGTCTACAGAAGCTCTAACATCTTCAAGGGTTAGGGCGGCTAGTTCACCGATTCTAACTCCAGTCTGAAGAAGAAGCTCTATTATTGAATATAGTCTTGTATCAACTCTACTTACGTCTCTGAGGGCTCTATACTCCATCTCTGTGAGTACCCTAGGTGGTTTAATCTCAAATTTAGGGTGTGAGAGCTTATCTGAAGGGTTTTCTTGAATTATATTTGATTCTAGAAGGTATCTGAAGAATGTTCTAGTACTGTTTATCTTTCTTGAGATACTTTTTGGGGTGTAATTATTACCCTGAAGGTATGCTTTATAAGCCTCTAAGTCTTCGATGGAGATTTTCCTAATAGTCTCTAGTCCTCTGGTTGTGAAAAAGTTAAGCAACTGTTCTATGTCTTTTGCATATGCTATTACCGTCGACTCTGAGCGACTTTTCTGTCTTAACTCTTCTGTGAAGGTTTTATGTAGCTGGGCAAATTCATTGTTCTTAACTGCATTCATTCTAAATGTGCTTAATTTACGTATCCTTTTTCGGTTTACTATGGGGATTATAGCATTGGCTTATATAGGGGTCAACAAGGTTTAAAGGGGATTGAATAATATTCTAAGTTTGGTAATCTTAATGTATATGGATAATGTGGCAAATAAAGTACATTTTAAAGTAGCGGGTCGTGCTAAACCCGATACAGATATTGTAGGGAAAGTATGGCTAATTAGGGTAGGGAATGCATTGCTCCTAATTTTATCTGTTTTTCTAATCTATAATATATATAAATCGGTGGATTTAACTATTAAAAAAGTTGCTATTTTAAAGCAGGCTGAGCAAGAGGTAGATGGTTTGAGGTTGAAGAATATATCATTAATTCTGAGTAGGGAGAAGGTTGAGACCGATGATTATATAGAGACGGAGGCTAGAGATAGGTTGAATCTTTCTAAGGATGAGGAGATCGTTTTTGTAATTCCAGATGAAGCCCTTTATATGGGAGCTGAGATTGTTCAAGAGGCTCTTTCTCCTGTTGTTTCTACGAATACCTCCCCTCCATATTCCCAATGGTTGTCATTTCTAACAAGTTCTCTCTAGTTTCTGGGTGTTCGATTATAGTTGCTTTTAGGGCTCTAATTGTCTATAATTGCCCTGCTAACGCGGGGTAGAGCAGAGGCAGCTCGTCAGGCTCATAACCTGAAGGTCGTTGGTTCGAGTCCAACCCCCGCAACCAAATTTCACTAATTTTTATACTTTGTATTATGGCTTTTACATACCAACCTAGAAAAAACACATACCTGAGAATTGATGGGAAGATATTCTTTGTATTAGATAGGCAACTTAAGACACAAGGAAGACAAGGTGGGTTGATCATTCTTAAGCTTAAGAATGTTGAATCTGGTGCTAACCAAGAAATAACCGTTAAGTCAGGGAGTAAGGTGGAGGAGTTAGAGACTGAGACTAAAGAGGTTCAGTATCTATATAGTGATACTACAACTGCACACTTCATGGATACCATTACCTTTGAGAGTGTGGAGGTGCCTTTAGCAATGATTGATGATTATAAACAGTATTTGAAAGAGGGCGAGAAGACCTTAGTTCTAATTGCAGATGGAAATATCATTGATATAAAGAGAAAAGGTAGTGTAGAGTTGAAGGTTGTAGAAGCTACTGATGCCGTTAAAGGAAATACGGCAACTAATGCTTTAAAAGAGGTTGTACTAGAAACAGGGTATAAAGTAGGGGTTCCTATGTTTATAAAACAGGGAGATACTGTTACAATCAATACCGATACAGGTGAGTATACGGGTAGGGTAGTTGCATAAACGTTCCTTTTATCCTTTCACTAATGTATAATTCACTGTATGTGGTGACGTAGCTCAGGTGGTTAGAGCATGGGATTCATAAACCCAAGGTCACTGGTTCGAGCCCAGTCGTCACCATATTTATTATCAATTTAGATTAATTTAAGGGTTACCATAATGGCGAATAATGACAAGGTAGAGAATAAGGCAGATATTAGAAAATTACCAACAAGAATTGTAAGATTTAACATATGGGGAATAATTGGAAGTATCCTCCTCTCCATTGTTGTATTCTCTGCTTGGAGTGCATTTGTGAATGCTCAAACTAAAGGGAAAGAGGTTTCATTGAGTAATGTTGTAAATAGTATATCTGCAGGAGATTATAAGAAGATTATTCTAAAAGATAATATTGTTATCTTGGAACAGCAAAAGAGTGAGAAGGTAGATGGTAAAGAGGTAAAGTCATTGACTAGAAAGTTTGCACTTGTTGCCCCTGGAACCGATTTCTACTCCACACTCTCTGATGCTAATGTGGATATAAAATCCCTCAAGAACGATTTCTACCAGCCAGCAGTTGGTGTTTCTATTACAGATATCATTTGGCTAGTTCTATTGGCACTGGGTCTGCTACTTATGTACAACCTTATTAAGGGGATGAACTCACAAGGTGGTAGGTTGATGGATTTTGGTCAGAGCAAGGCGAGAATGCTATTCGGAAAGAAGACAGGCATCACATTTGATAGTGTAGCAGGTATTGCTGACGTGAAAGAAGAACTTGTTGAAATTGTTGATTTCTTGAAGAACCCTAAGAAGTATTTAGCTATTGGTGCACGTATTCCAAAGGGAGTACTTCTTGCAGGTGCCCCAGGTACAGGTAAAACATTGTTAGCAAAGGCAGTCGCAGGTGAGGCAGGTGTGCCTTTCTACCATACTTCAGGTTCTGAGTTTGAAGAGATGCTTGTAGGTGCAGGTGCTTCTAGAGTGAGGGATCTGTTCTTGAAAGCAAAGAAGTCCTCCCCATCTATTATATTCATTGATGAGATTGATGCGGTGGCTAAGAAGAGAGGGACAGTATTGCATTCTGGAGCAGGTGAGCAGACATTAAACCAAATCCTTGTAGAGATGGATGGACTAGAAGAGAGGGAGAATGTAATCGTTATTGCAGCTACAAACAGACCTGATGTATTAGATCCTGCAATATTGCGACCAGGTCGATTCGATAGAATGGTTACACTTTCACTACCTAGTTTTGAAGAGAGGTTGGATATTATGAAGGTGCATGCAAAAGGGAAGAAGTTTTCAACAGATATTAACTTTGAAGCAATTGGTAGGAAGACTATTGGATACTCTGGAGCTGATTTGGAGAATCTACTTAATGAAGCGGCTATTAAAGCTGTGGTTGAAGGTAGAAAGGAGATTAATCAAGAAGACCTACTTCAGTCATACCTTAAGGTTGGTCTAGGAAGGCAGAAGAAAGGAAAGAGGGTAGAGGATGATCTTAAGTTAGTTGCATATCATGAGGCAGGTCATGCCATAGTTTCAAAATTTACAAAGGGTGCTTCTCCTGTAGAGCTTGTTTCTATGATTTCTAGAGGTGGATCAGGTGGAGTTACAGTATTCCTTCCTGAGGATGATAGGAGAATGGAGACTAAGACTAATATGTTAGCACGTATTCAGACAGGAGTTGGAGGTAGAATTGCAGAGGAGATTTTCCTTGGTGATATCTCTTCAGGGGCTTCAGGTGATATTCAGAGTGTCACTAGGATTGCTAAAATGATGGTTAGACAGTGGGGTATGAGTGAGAAGCTTGGTTTTGTACAGTATGGTGACGCTGAGGATACTAAGCATCTTGGTTATACATATGGTGGAGGTAGGGACTATAGTGAGAAGACTTCAGAGACAATTGATGGCGAGGTTAAGAAGTTGATGGATGAGGCTATGGAGAATGCAAGGAAGATATTGAAAGATAATAGTGATAAGGTTGAGGTTCTTGTTAAGATGCTTCTTGAGAAGGAAGAGGTTAGCAAGGATGAATTTAATAGCTTGTTTTAATAATTAATGGCTAGAAAGTCTAAACTTACGACTCTTGATATTATTCGTGCGGTTCTTTCTTTAGGTACTTCACTTGTATATAAAGAGAGTAAAGGGAGAACGGGGGATAGTTTTAGGGTAGTTGGGTCAATATTTGGTACTATTTTCCTTACCGTATTTCTTTGGCCTCATTGTTTAAATAGCCTTTGTACTGGTATTTTATGGGGTGATATCTCTACCCCAAACGCAACTTCCTATGCTTTCTATCTTCTTATCTTCCTCTTTATCTTTCCATTGTATATGGGTATGCATGGTGTATATTCATATCTCAAAGGTTATGGCCATACCGAGTATTATGAACCATTTAAGTATTCTTTAGATAGTACAGAGAAGAGGAGAAAGCTGTTGTTATATGATAGTGTGGGGATATTAATACTGTCCCTTTGGATAGTATCTCTTTGTATATGGAATATCCTACTTATGAGAGAGGCTGGTATATATCTTTGGATATAGAGGATTAAATGGCCTGAGTTAAAAGATCTTTGAGGTTTTCTGGTTTTTGGTCAAGAAAATCTGGCTCTTGTACAGCTGCTTGGCAAGTTTCTGCTACCCAGCGTATGGCTCTAGGTGTTTTCATATTTAACCATGTTAAGGTAAGGAATTTGTCAGGCTCTAATTTTTCTATGTTGTATGTCCGCGATTCTGGCGGTAGAGTTAACTCTTCCGCATCGGTTGCGACCCTTTCTCGTAAGATGTTTTGTCCTCTTATTAGTTCTCTAATCTTCGTGTTTATACTGTTTGGCCCCTCTATATGTCCATCCGCAAAGTAGTTAACAGGGTTCTTTTCAAGTCCAAGCATAGTTGTGAAAATTCCTTGTGAAGTCATGATCAGGAAATCTTTGTCAGTTGGGTTTGGCTTTTTTGATACAAGGATGTCTCTTCCTAAGGTTGGGTCTGAAAATAAGTGGAATGAATTTGGAAATGTCTCATATATCTCCATTGTTAAAGCTAGTCCAGGAGATTCTTTTTTTTGTTGACTTCCATCTTGGCTTTCGGTCAAGAAGGGGTTTTCGCCAGGTATTTTCGCTTGAGTCATATTTTCCTACGGTTCAACTTATCTCTCTCCATAATTAAACAAAACTAAAAAAAAAACAAGCTTTTCGACCTAATATATATATTGGTATATAATTGGGGATGAAAGATAAAGAATTAATACTTGCTATAGATGCTAATGCTATTGTACATAGGGCATTTCATGCATACCCAACCTCCCTCACAACCTCTACCGGAGTACAAGATAATGCGGTATATGGATTTACCGCCATGCTACTGCAATCTCTTAAACAGTTTAAACCTAAGTATGTGGTATGTGCATTCGATACTCCTAGCAAGACCTTTAGGCATGCTATGTTCTCAGAATATAAAGGGCATAGGAAGCCTATTGATGAGTCATTAAATGCACAGTTTCCGTTGGTTAAAGAGGTTCTCAAGGCTTTCAATATTCCACATATAGAGAAGGATGGATATGAGGCTGATGACATACTTGGAACTATTAGTGAGTGGGTGAGTGAAGGGAAGTGGTCTTCAAAAGATATTAACATGTGTATTATAACGGGGGATAGGGATTTGTTACAGCTTGTAAACGAGGATGTGCATGTAGCCCTCCCCACAGGCTCCTTTAGTACGCTTTCGGTGTGTGATAGGGAGAAGGTGGTAGAAAGGTATGGATACTATCCTGAACAAGTAACTGACTATAAAGCGATAGTGGGGGATTCCTCAGATAACATCCCTGGAGTTAAAGGGGTAGGTGAGAAAACTGTTCTCGGACTACTGCAGAAGTATGGGACATTGGATAATATATATAAGAATATAAATGAGATTGAGGGTAGGTATAGAACAAAGTTGGCAGAGGGAGTAGAGCAGGCATATTTCAGTAAGGAATTGGCAACGATAAAGAAAGATGTTGATATATCATTTGAGTTGGAGGATTGTACTCTCTCTGACTATAACGAGGCTGAACTACTTGAAGTTTTTAGAAAGTTTGAATTTAGGTCATTGATAAGTAAGTTACCAAAGTCATCTAATATTGTTGCTGATAATACTCCTCAGCTAGATATGTTCAATTCTACTGGTGCCGAGGCTGTAGTTGTTAAGGAGGTTGAAGTTGTAGGGAGCGTGGCAGAGCAGTTCTCCAGATCTACAAGGGCGGTAGTACATATTATAGAGGATGATTACGCTGTATGTTCGTATGTGGATAATTCTGGGCGGATATCTGTCTATAAAATCTCTGTGGATAACTTGCTTGTAAGTATGGGTGGTAACCTAGGGGGTTGTGAAACTTATCTATGGGGGTGGGAGGAACTGGTTTCACGAATAGATGGGGAACTTGTAGATATGTTTATGAAGCATAGATTTGTTGATTTACAGCTACTTTCATACACCATGTCATCTGGAAGAAAAGATTATACTTTAGAGACGATTCTCTTCGACTACCTTTCGTTTAAATCTGAACCATCCGACTATTATAGAATAGGGGAGGCGTTGGTGAATTTAGTTCCAGTAATTATGGATAAACTAGCTGGGTATGAACTTTCGGATTATGTGATATCTGGTTTTGAGAAGGCTTCTAAATCCATGGAAAAGAAGATTGAGGGAATAGTTGATGTTGTGAGAGAGATTGAGATGCCTGTTTCAACTATTCTTTCTAAGATGGAAGAGAGAGGGGTTGCAGTTAATCCTAATGTGCTAAGGGTGTTAAAGGGTAGGCTGGAGGGAGAGATTAAAGAGGTTAGCGAGAGTATCTATGCTGATATAGGGCACGAGGTTAACTTAAACTCTCCAAAACAGCTTGCAGGGGTTATATATAACGAGTTGAATATACCTGATTCACTGGGGAAGCGGAGATCTCGCTCTACAAGAGAAGAGGTCTTATTGCAGATGAAAGATGCGCATCCAGCTATACCTAAGATTTTGAAGTATAGGGAGCTGTCAAAGGTACTTGGTACCTATGTAATCCCATATCTTGAGATTATGAGTACTACTGGTGTGGATGAGGTGCATACCGATTTTAAACAGATGGGTTCTTCTTCAGGTCGTTTTGCATCTATCAATCCTAATATGCAAAATATTCCTGTACGAGGTGAGTGGGGAGATGAGATTAGAAAGGCCTTTATACCTCGAGAGGGCTTTATGCTTGTAGGGGCAGACTATTCACAAATAGAATTTAGAGTTATGGCTGACGTTTCTCAGGATGCAGTAGTGATGAAAGACTTTAGTGAGGGTGTTGATATCCATACTTCAACCGCTTCGAGGATATTGAAGAAAGATGCTTCGGATATTACAAAAGATGAGAGGAGTTTAGGAAAAACTATTAATTTTGCAATTCTTTTTGGACAGACACAGTTTGGTCTTGCGAGTATGATGGATATAGATAGGAATGTGGCTCAAGGTTATATTGATGAGTATTTTGATACGTATAAAGGGGTTGAGGAGTATATCTCTAAGGCTAGTGATGATGCAGCAAGGTTGGGTTATGTACAGAGTATGTTAGGGAGGACGAGGCATGTAAACGGCCTTACGTCTCGTAATTTCAATGTGAGGAGTGCAGCTTTAAGAGAGGCTATTAATATGCCAATTCAAGGGGGTGAGGCAGATATTATGAAGGTGGCTATGATTAAGATTGATGAGTTAATTAATAGGAAATATAGAGAGGATGTGTTTATGCTTCTGCAGGTTCATGATGAGTTTATATTTGAGGTTAGGGAGGGGGTAGTTGATGATTTCTCCGAGGATGTTAGAGAAATTATGGTTAATGCGGTACAATTGAGTGTTCCTTTAGAGGTTCATATCTCTAGGGGTGTTTCTATGGATAAATTAAAATAGCGAGGTAATGGCTAGTTCCCCAATAACATCTCCGTCGGGTAGTGCACCTGTTTCCGAAGAGGGTGCTAATATCGCACCTGAATGGTTTAAGCAGCTTGAGGATATTCGATTTAATGCTAATGATGGTGCAATTGTGGTAGGTAGTACAGAGTTCGCTAATCAAACGCCAGATATTGTAGTTATTCCTGATGGTGTGGGTATTGAATTTGCTCGTAATGTTCGAGACCCTGATCCGGTGCTAAATATCTCCGTAGAAGGAGCTTCAGCCTCATTATTACTCTCAGGCGGGGATCCAAATCATATTGTTCTTGGCAACGGTGAGTCTCAAATTGTCGATTATCTTGGAGTTAGGTATGTATTTATGAAAATCTCTAAGGCAGTTTTCTGTATTGCTGAGAAGGGTAGACGTGGTGATTCTCAGTGGGTTGTAACCGAAAACCAGGTAGAGTTATGTGATCCAAATGCTTTGGCGGCTAGGATCTCGGATGTAGGTAAAAGCGTTGCGTCAGCAATTGTTATGACTGAGCATGGGATGCTTCCCTTGGCTCCCGTTACTAATAGTTAGGATTAATTAGAATAATACAATAATGAAAAAAGATAGTAATAGTATTGTACCATTGATAATAGGGGGGGTAGTTGTTGGAGGTATCATATACTATTTGTGGAAAAGGAAAGTACAAAGCGTAGATTGTGATGTGGAGGATGTTGTTGACTATGAAGTTAGTGAGGCACCTATAAAGAAGGCTGTTCGTGCTAGAAAGGTAGTATCGCCTAAGAAGAAAAAGGTGGGTGGTGCACTTAATGCTCGTCAAACACAGCTGTATCGATACATTACCAAATCTAATGGACTAACAACTAGTGATATGTTAAAGAAGTTTTCCTCTGTAACGGATAGGACGCTAAGGAGAGATTTAAATAGGTTAATGGCCTCTGGCATTATTGTGAAATCAGGTAGTACTAAATCTTCAAAATATTATCAATCCAAATGACATTTTTAGAGGTTTGTACAATCTTTGAAAAACTAGAGAAAACATCTTCTAGAAATGAAATGGCAAATATTTTGCAGGAGGCTCTTCAAGGACTTGATGCTGTTGAAATACAGATATTCTCATACATGGTACAGGGTCGTATTGCACCTATGTTCATACCCTCTGAATTCAATCTATCTGAAAAAGGCCTTCTAAACTCGCTATCTATGGTGTATGGAACACAAGTGGTGGAGCAAAGGAAGAAGGAAGGGGATTTGGGATTGGTTGTAGAGAAGATTGTAGGTGGGGAAGGTGAGGGATTATCATTGTCTGATGTATATGAAATTCTGTGGGAGTTTGTGAGGTCGCAAGGAAAAGGTTCTGTGGAGCATAAAAATAGGATGTATATATCCGCTCTTGAGAAGATGTCCGCCCTAGAAGCTAGGTATTTCACTCGATTAATACTGGGAAAGCTACGTTTAGGCAGTAGTACACGTACATTGCTAGATGCATTTTCACAAAGCATTTCAGGAGATAAAGGGAATAGAGAGTTATTGGATCGAGCATATGGGGCATGTGCGGATATTGGGTATATTTCAAGTCTAGTGAAAAAAGATAATGTAATTGAACTGTTGAAAAGTACACATCCTTTACCCGGAGTACCAATACTGTCTAGATTAGTTGAACGGGTTAAAAGCTTTGAGGAGGTTGGTGAGAGGTTTGATGGTGCATATATGGTTCAGCCTAAATATGATGGACTGAGGTGTCAGGTACACAAGCTCTCTGCAGATAGTTCTGAGGTTGAGAGTAGGGTGTGGTATGGCAAGGGTAGGGTGAAGGACTCTTTGGATATGTTTGGATCTCCCAATGAATCCTCGGTTCGACTGTTCACCCGTAATCTTGAGGATATAACAGAGATGTTCCCTGAAATCGTAGAGTCTGCAATGGCAATTAAAGCAGATTCTTTTATATTGGACTCTGAAATTGTAGGGTGGGATTCCACTTCTGAAAAGTTTCTCTCATATCAAGATACTATGACAAGGAGGCGTAAATATGGGGTTTCTGATAGGCAGGCTGATATACCTGTAAATGCATTTGTCTTTGATATTATGTATTTAAATGGAGAATCGCTACTAGAAACAAGTTCTTCGAGTAGGTTCGGGGTTGTGAGAGAGGTGATTGGAAGTGGGGTACAGGATATTCAATTATCTCCATGTGATGAGGT
>CAZUOO010000020.1:12753-13910 GCA_964621555.1 uncultured Candidatus Saccharibacteria bacterium
CAACCAGATGTATATGTATATCCTGAAGTGGTCATTACAGTCGATGCAGATGAGGTTAGTATAAATAGGTCTTCGGAGATGGTTGCCAAGGGTTTATCTCTACGATTTCCTCGATTAATTGAGTTTGATAGGGATAAGGGGGTGGATGAGATTACTACGGTAGATGAATTGTATAGTATGAAAAAGTAGCTGTAGGTGTGGTTTATACCCTGTGTTGGTGCCGATATTTCACCTTTCACATATAAGGTATATATAGTCCCAAGGAATATTCTATTAAATATCTTTCAAAACCCCTTGCATAAATCGAAATCCTTTTATATAATACCTACACACAAGTTCGGGAAAGTTTGTGTTCGGTTTCCTCTTAGAGAGTCTTCTCTAATGAATACCAGCAATAAAAGTTGTTGACATAGGTATATTGGAGTGGTATAAGTGCGAAGTATTTTGCTCCTTGAAAGCTTAAAAGTGGCAGGAAGTCAAAGTAATAAACTTGGACTTCTTGTTTTGTGCATAATATGCAAAGTGCAATAGTCCAACAATTCATAAAACCTACCAAGTTGCGAAGGTAGTTAGAAAGTATGCAAATATTTTCTATCAGCAAAATTTTCAATGAGAGTTTGATCATAGCTCAGGATGAACGTTGGCGGTGTGCCTAAGGTATGCAAGTCGAACGAACCTTGAGAGTTCAGAAACTTCGGTCGAAGAACTCTCGCTGGTTAGTGGCAAACGGGTGAGTAACACATGGATAATCTGCCTCGAAGTCGGGTACAGCTCGTCGAAAGACGGGGTAATACTCGATAGTCTGGAGAAGACGAAAGTCTTTTTCGGTAAAGCTCCGGCGCTTCGAGAGGAGTCTGTGTCCTATCAGCTAGTTGGTGAGGTAATGGCTCACCAAGGCGAAGACGGGTAGCTGGCGTGAGAGCGCGGTCAGCCACAATGGAACTGAGACACGGTCCATACTTCTACGGAAGGCAGCAATTAGGAATCTTGCGCAATGGGGGCAACCCTGACGCAGCGACACCGCGTGGAGGATGAAGGTTCAAGGATCGTAAACTCCTTTTATATGGGAATAATAAATGAAGGTACCATATGAATAAGCACCTGCTAACTACGTGCCAGAAGCATCGGTGATGCGTAGGGTGCGAACGTTATCCGGA
>CAZUOO010000021.1:0-13855 GCA_964621555.1 uncultured Candidatus Saccharibacteria bacterium
TGTTAATTGAAATTTCATCTGTAGGGGATATGAATGATTTGTTGCAATCACTCCTAAGCTAAATGGTGCCTTAAATTTGGGTGGCTCAAGGATGTAACCTGTGGCAGTGGCAAGTTGATCAGGTGATACTTCTGGGGGGAGCATAGACGTGAGAATTGAGGCTTGTGCTTGTAGTGTTTCAAAGTATCTAAAACTTTGCTCTGGAGTTTGGTTTTGGATATCTCCAATTACTGCCATTTAAATAAGTATATACTAATGAGGATAAATTTCCTAAACATATTTCTCTGTTGGTTCTATTCGTATATTTATCATATAATCAACTATGAGTATTTTTGGTAAAAAAGTGGGAATAGATTTGGGAACAGCGAACTCCATTGTTTTTGTGGAGGGTGAGGGGATTGTACTAATGGAACCAACCGTGGTTGCTATCGATGTTAATAAATTCACTGTGATTGCAGTTGGGCAACAGGCAAAGGAGATGATTGGAAAGACCCCAGACAATATTGTAGCTAAAAGACCCTTAAGGAGTGGTGTAATTGCTGATTCAAGGGTAACTGAGGCATTGTTAAAGTATTTTTTAAATAAAGCGCTTGGGGCTTCTAAACTATTTAAGCCCGAGGTTATGATCTCTGTTCCTGCAGGAATTACATCTGTTGAGGAGAGAGCTGTATTGAAGGCCGCTTTTGGAGCGGGGGCTAGGAAGGTTAATCTTCTTCCCGAGCCTCTTCTTGCTGCCCTTGGTGCTGGCCTACCTATAGAGACTTCTTCAGGGAATATGATTGTTAATCTTGGTGGCGGTACTGCTGAGATCGCGGTTATATCTCTGGATGGAATTGTTGAATTCAACTCTCTGCGTGTAGCAGGTGATGCACTTAACGAAGCTATAATCGCATACATGAGAAGAAGAAGAGGGATATTGATTGGTGAGCAGAGTGCAGAGGCAATTAAAATGAAAATTGGCTCAGCTATCAAAGTTGAGAATCCTAAATATATGGAGATTAAGGGGAGGGATGTGGCAGGAGGAATGCCTAAGTCATTGAAGATTGATTCTAATGAGGTTGCAGAAGCTTTGAAACTACCTCTTTCCAAGATAATTGCCTCTATTAAAGAGGTGTTGGAAAGAACACCTCCTGAGCTTGCTGCAGATATTATAGATAGGGGGATGGTTATGAGTGGTGGTACATCTTTATTAAAGAATCTTGATAAGTTGTTTGCTCGTGCTACTGGTGTTCCAGCTCATGTAGCGGACGAACCTTTGTTTTGTGTAGCTAAAGGAACAGGTATGGCATTGGAGCTGATTAGTAGTGGGGATAGGGTATTTACCAAAGAGCTTTCTAATTAATATGGGGTACCTGTTATCCATCTTTCTATTCTTTCTAGTTGCAGGTAGGCTTTCACTAATTGTTGATATATTTACTGAGGCTGATATTCCTTCTCGTATCCTAACTAAAGCTGTATGGATAGCCGTCTATATTGTCGGATTAGCAGTCGTACTGGTGGTCTGCAAATTTGATGCCAGGTATCTATATAATACTGTTAAGGCTGGGTTAGTTCAGTATAAATGGATCTTGCTATCAATGTTGGTATTCATATTAGTTTCTTTGATTGGATTGGTATTTAGTTTTAACGTCAGAGAGAGTGTTATGGGGTTGGTATATTATATTATTCTTTTCTCTCTCTTTCTTTTTGGATCTATGCTAGGGAAGAAAGGTGATGGCCGGAATTTTGTTACTGGGTTGTTCTACGGTACCTTGGCTTTGATTTTGGTAGGGGGGTTGCAATATGTTGACTATAGAATAAATCAGAATGTGGGTTCGTTTATATCTTTATTTGATAGTGGTGGGTTTGTTCCTGCATCAGCATTCAATTTCAGGACTGCTGATAATGGGCTTTTTCTTAGGCCCAGCTCCTTAATGATAGATGCTAATGTTTTTGCAGTATATCTCTCTATGATTATTATCTTTGTGCTTGATATGGTTGTGAGAAAGAAATCTACACTATTATCACTTTTCACTGCCACAGTATCTGTTGTTATGCTTGTACTTACCGCTTCTAGAACTGGTGTTATTGCACTTGTAGTTGGCATTCTAAGCTACTTTATATATAGATGGGTTGATAGTGGAGGGCTTCGTAGAGTTTTTAAAGGTGGGAGTTATGCCTTTGTGCCATTGTTTTTAGAGCGCTTTAACTTGAAAGACCTTTCTACAATGGAACATATTAACTACTGGATACAGTCGGTGAAGATCTTTCTTAAATATCCTTTCTTTGGTATTGGTCATGGTAATTTTCCGGCCTATTATAGGGAGAAGGTTGATGCTACAGTAGCCTTTGCGACTCCACATTCAGTATATGCAAAGCTACTTGCAGAGGGAGGTGGGTTTGGAATTATTAGTTTTGGAATGGTAATGGTTAGTCTGTTTGTTCAACTTCTTAAAAAGAGGTCGGCATTGCTAGTTTCTATATTTATTATGGTGGCGGTGGGGAATGTGACTTATGACTTCTTTATGACACCTTGGGTTTGGTTTTTGTTTGGAGTCTTTCTTTCTGAAATTGAATGGTAGAATGTGGTAAAATATAGGTGTTATAAATTATTATTTACTATATGTGAGAAAATTATCAAGCACCGCAGTTTATAGCTTTTATTTTTCTTATCTATTTGTCACGTTATTTCTCTCATATATATCTATTGGGTTTTATCTATTCGCTTTACAATCCTTGGACAATTATTCGACAATATACACTAATACAATATTATTTGCCCTTATTTGGACAGCCTTAGTATTTATAGTGGCCTTTATTTGGGCTAGACTATCGGTTGCAAATTATGGGTATGAACTATCGGAAGATGGGTTTAAGAAGGAGTCAGGGATTTTAGCAAAAAGGTATGTTGCAATACCATATAGCAAGGTACAGAATATTGATATATACAGGAGTGTTGTAGATAGGTTGTTAGGATTGTCTACATTGATTATTCAGACAGCAGGTATTTCTGGTCAGGTTATGAGTGAAGGCTTACTACCAGGTCTATCGGCTCAGGAAGCTGTTAAGGTTAGAGAAGAGATATTGAAGAAGGTTAAGTAGATTAATATTAGATAGGTTTAATACAGTGTTTATATTCCCAAAGAAGAGTAAAAGAAGTTTGAGTCAGATGGAGTTGATTGAGAAGCTTGATTTGCTTAAGCTTCCAACCGCTTACGTTTTTACACCTATTAACCTTGAAGAAGAGAAGGTCAAGTTTATGGAGTCTGAAACGTATAACCCTGTGTTTAAGTATAAGCCTGTGAAGAATGTAAATGCGGCGATATTAAAGGATCTTTCCAGCGTAGAAGAGGTTGTAGATGTGGATCCACGTATCTCCAACTTCTATTTGAAACTCATTGAGTCTAAGTCCGAGGTTAACGATATGTTGGAAGCGGTGGGGGATAATGAGGCTGTGACTGAGATTTCTAGGAGAAGGTTTGGTAGGCCATCTGCGAAGTTATTTAAGAATGCTTCGTTGGTATTAAGAGGGAAGGTTGACGGGTATAATATTGCCCAGAAGAAGAAAGCCGAGAGAGAATTTGAATATGACGATATTGAGAGGATTATGAAGGGTTTTTTAAATGAATTTGGATTATCAGATTGGGTGGTGGCAAAGTCAGAAAGAATTGCAGATGAAGGTATGAAGGTTGGAGTGAAGAGGAAAGAGGTCCTTATTTCAGGGGATATTTCAAGGTCAAAACAGGATTTGCGTAGGTCAATCGTTCATGAGATTGGTGCGCATGTGCTAAGGTCTCATAATGGGATGAATTCTGGTGTTCCTGTGTTGTATAAGCCTAATCTACCTGAGTATCAAGATATAGAAGAGGGTTTGGCTACATACAATGAGGAGATTATGAACGTGCTCACATATGATGCTCTTAAGAGGAAAGCTACATTTAGTTGGTTACTGTATTGGGGGGAGAGTGTTAGTTTTAGAGATTTGTATAATGCAATGAGGTCGTTTTTGGCGAGTAATCTAGCATTTGATTTTGCATATAGAGTTAAAAGAGGGCTTGGAGATACCTCGTTACCAGGGTTATATTATAAAGATGTAGTGTATTTTAGAGGGTATAGAAGAGTTAGGAAAGCTATCTCTGAAGACTCATCGCTATTTGCCAAGCTGTATGCTGGGAAAATAAGTATGAAACAGGTTTCGTGGGTTGAAGATGGGTTGATACCAAAGCCAACCATAATACCTGATGTAAAAAGGTTTAATGAGATATTTAAGAAGCTAGGAATCTAGATTGATTCTAGGATTGCCTTAGCCACATTTACAAACTCTCCCTCTGATTTAGTTTCAAAAGCTTTAAATCCAGGGTTGAAGCTAATTTCTTGTAATACTGGAGTGTCTCCTTTTATCATCATATCTACTGCCATGAAGTCAGCTTTGAACACTTTCGCTACCTTTAGTGCAAATTCCTTAAGGTCAGCTCTTTCATTTAGATCTAATTTGCTATATTCTCCTCCATTTACTGTGATGAAATTCTTGGTGGCCCTTCTACTGAATCCCGCAAATGCTTCGCCTCCTTTTACAAACACTCTGAAGTCTTCTCCTGAATCTAGAAATTCTTGTGAGATGTATTCATCGAGCTTTTTATCCTTGAGGAACTCCTGCTGGAACTCTGCTTCGTTATTTACGAGGAAGACGTTCTTCTTAATTTTCTCTTTCCCGTCGATTAGTCGTAAATCGTTCTCTCCAGCGTACTGTTTTACAATCATTGGATATGGGAATGAAGGATGTTCCACGGAGTATTTACCACTAGCCCTATAGAGTGTGTCGGTTACGGGTATTCCATTTTGTACACATAAGTATGTAATGTATATTTTGTCGTAGTAGTGGGTGAATTTTATAGATTCTGAGTTTTGTATTTTTATTTTCTTATCTGGATTGTTACTATTATGTTGCTCAATATAGTCTACAATGATCCTTCTTGTTTCATACTCAATCTGCTTATCTAGCCTCATTCCTCTGAAAAAGATGTGGGTGAAGTTCTCGATATTTTCCCCCTGTACAGTTATTGTGGTCTTTCCATCTACAAATGCAATTTCAATCTCATCGTTATATGCAACTGTATGGGCGATATTCATTAGATCTAGCTCTTCCATCAACCTTGTAAGTACGAAGGAGTATTTCTTTTCTGTTTCAACTCTCTGTTTCTTATCTAGGATTAGGTATCTCATATATAGATGGAAAATAACTTATATATTGAATTATACCAATATTAATAACAGAATTATAGTTGTGATATACTTTAGAACTATGGATTATAGTTCTAAAGAAGTTAAAGGGATTAAGGTTAATTATGTGGACCAGGGGAGTGGTTGTCCTGTTTTCTTCATACCTCCATGGGGGTCATCAAGTCTCGCATTTGAAGGGTTAAGTCGGATGATTGCTAAGGATAATGTGAGGACTATTCGTCTTGACCTACCAGGGTGGGGGAAAATGTCCAAAGAGCGTCTTCCAAAGAAAGACTTTGATTCGTATGTGGATCTTGTTTCTGACTTTATTAACTCATTTGGGTTTAAGAGTTATGCCACCCTTGGGTACTCACTTGGTGCCACTTTCATTCTTTCAGGAATTGCTAGGGGGTTGATACATCCTCAGAAGAATATTGTAGTTTCAGGTTTTCATAGCAGGAGGAATATCTTTGAGGTTGAGTCTAGATTGAAGAGGAATGTAGAGTTATATGGAAGGACTAGGAACTCTAAAATCCCGATTCAATTATTCAAATCTGTGGTCAAAATCTTCTATCTTTTTGATATGGTTACGAATAGGGTGTACTTTACACAAGCCCCATACTATATGCGATTAATATTTTCAGACGCTATGAATGGGGACATGGAGAGTGCAATGACTCCAATATTTACGCTCAGGGATCATAGTGAGGAGGATTTTAAGAACTATAAAGGGAAGAGCTTGGTGGTATATAGTGCTAATGAGCCTTGGTATTACAAACAATTTACAGATGAAATAGCTCAAATGTTTAACGTTGAGCCAGTATCCGTAGACGCTCAGAGTCATAGACATCTTTCTTTTGAGCCCGATAAGTCATACAATGTAATTAGAGATTTTATCCTTAATAAATAATGAAAGTTGTATATTTAGCCGCAGGAGCAGAAGAAACTTTAGGAGGAGAAACTAGAGTTGCCATGGAGCTTTCTATGGCCATGAAGGAGTATGCCGATATCGCGATTGTCTTTACAGGTAGGGAGAATAGGATATATGAGGAAGATGGGATAATGAAGGTTAGTTTGGAGGGTGGTTGGTATGGGGGGGAGGAATTGGGTGTCTTCAATACAGAAACTATTTCATTCTTTTTTGATTTTCTAGATAGTTTTAAACCAGATATTGTACATTCTCATAGTGCTTGGTTGGCCCCATTTATAGCTCAAGTTTGGGCTTTGCAACATAAAATCCCATACATATATACTACCCATGTGCTTGCGAGCAAGATTTCAGAGTTTTTTGAAGTGCCAAAATCTTCCCTAATATATAGGATGATGGATGAGGCTATTTTCAAAAAGTACTTCCTTGGATACATGGATAACTGTTCAACCATTATTGCTTTAAATGAGATAGCTTTCTCCGAAACTCGTGATTATGGATATAAAGGGGAGATGGAGATTATTCCTAATGGAAGATTCCTGAAGCAATTAAATGAGGTTCAACTACAACAACAGTCAAGTAAAGAGAGGGTTCTGATATTTGTAGGTTCGGTAACTAAGCGAAAGAATCAGGAATTTCTTTTGAAAGTTATGGACTACCTTCCTAAGCACTTTAGATTGATATTAATAGGCAGATTCATTTTCGAAGATTATGAAAAAGAGTTTAGAAAGAAAGCCTCTAAGTATAAAAATGTTGAAGTTACAGGTGGAGTTGATCCTTCTACCATCCCTACATGGTTGGAGAAGTCTCATATCTTCGTGTCATCCTCAACGGTTGAAGTACAGGCTTTATCTGTGATTGAGGCTTTAGCGGCGGGAAGACCTATTGTAGGGCTTTCAAATGAGACTATAGATGAGCTGATTGATTCCAAGGTTGGTATTGCTTTGCCTAAGGATGCTTCTCCTAAAGAGTTTGCAAAAAGTGTGCTTAAAATTTCTAAGCTTTCACAGAGAGATTATACTGCGATGTGTGAGGAGGGTAGGGAGAGGGTTAAGATGTTAGATTGGCATGATATTGCTCAGCGTACATACAGCTTGTATGAGAAATATGTGGGGACAAATATGAATGAGGGGGGGAGTAATTGGAAGAGGGTGAGGGGGATGATATTAAATCTTCCATCTTTTCCTGGTCAGAAGTATCTTTTGGAGAGGTATGATTATTTGAAAGCTTCTACAGATAGGAGTTCGTCCCTTAATGTGGTTAATAGAGTACCGAAAAAGACTTTGCTTTTTGCAGGTATCACTGTGGGTTTAGCAGTTGCAATATTTGCAGGGTTGAAAGTTTCCGGTTATCTTAAGAAGTCGATTAAGAAGAAGATTGATTAGATTGTCTCCACTTTCCCAACCACTCCCATACTTATTAGTCCTTGCAGTTTCTGCGACCTTTCATCATTTTCAATCTCAGATTCTATCGCTATGGTGTCTATGTAATCAAATCCTAACCCAATTTTCTCTACTTCGTCCATACTTTGGTATTGAAGTATTATAGTGTCTAAGGAGGTGTTTAGTTTGAGAGCTTCGATGGCTCTCCAGTCTTCAATATTAGTATTGATTACCTGTCCATTTACGGAGATTGTACCGTTGTAATATCTTCCTATCCTATCTTGGGATGTGTTGCAATTTAGTTCTATAAAGGTCTCTAATTTAGGTGTGGAGGTTCCGATATACACATATTTCTTTGTGGTTGGTTTTCCTTTCATCAATCCTTCTACCACCATTTTGCCTATATGAGGGTATTGCTTGCCTATTACAGGGAATGCGTTTAGGTATGATTCCGGCATTGTATTGCATTCGATTATTGATCCATTCTTACCTGTTAGTGGTTGAGATATGTCTGTACATATTACATCCACTCCCAGTACGAAGGCGTGTAGTGATTGTGCAAGCGACTCCACCACATACTTAATCTGTGGGCTTACTTGGTCTGTGAAGTCTTCAGTGATTCCTCCTTGGCTCATACTGGCTACCTTTCGAACATAGATTTTCTGATCTTTGGTGGGAACGGATGTTGTTGTTAGGTTTTGTTCCGCAAGGAAGGTAGTTAGCTGGTCATCAATAATTATAGGCTTGAGGATATGGGTCGGTACAGAGGTGTTTCTTCTTGGATCCTTATTTATTTCGTTGATTAATTGTTCAATTGTTGATTGTCCATCCCCAACTACAAATGCAGGGATTCTTTTTGTGGCAATCTGCATAACTCCACCTATAATCAGTATCCTGTAGTCATCTCCTGCTACTTGCTCCTGTATCATGATCTTTCTTTGCCACTCTTTTCTATCTTTAGAATCTATAGCTTTCATTGCTGTTGCGTATGCATTATTGGCTTGTTCGATGGTTGATATATTTGTGGTTACACCATGTCCGCCTGTTAATCCTACGGGTTTAATTACGTATGGTTTTGAGTATCTTTCATGTAGTTCTTTAAGGTCTTCAATGCTTGGGACTAACTCCCACTTTGCTATTGGTAGTTTGAGACGGTCAAGCATAATATTCGTTAACCATTTGTCTTGTTGTACCATTTTGGCAATATTGGAGTCTTGGCTACTTCCTATGGAGATTGTTGTTTCAGCTTCCTGACCAATACCAATTGCATAGTATCGATTAAATTTTGTAAGGACTCCTTCTGGAGTGAAGCCTTCTTCCATGAAGTATTGTGTAGTCTCATATCCCAATTCATGTGCAGCTCTTAGTATTGGGATTGTAGACATGGTTGGGATTTGTTTCTTGATTAGGGTCCCAAATATGAAGCTTTTTGCAAGGTCGTAGCTCCATTCTCCTTTGCTGTAGTTGTTGAGTGCAATGGATGATTCTTTCCAGAAATGGGGGAGTTTGGATTGTATTTCAATTGTATTTCCGATTACTTGGTATTCTTCTAAAAAGAGGGGGTGAAGCTTTTGTATCTCATCGATGAGGAGGGTATTAGGAGTTGTGTCTAAAGCAATGATGATTGTTGTGATTGGGTTTTTAAGGTTTGCTCCTTGTAGTATTTGTGTCTTCATACTTCTATCATACTATATTATTCAGATTATATTTAACCCATCCTTTTTCTTTCTCTCTACCCAGCCAAATGTATACCCATTTTTCTTTTGTGTCTACAATCATACGTGCAATTGTTCTTTCATTAAATAGGCTGGCTTTAGGTCCTCTGCTTGTGTCTTCTAGTACTCCCTTCATCTCATCTACAGTCATATTCTCCTTTATTCTGCTTTTCCCAGATTCATATCTCTCGAAAGTGTGGGTGGAATTGTCGTTGGCTTCATATTCGCTTAGGTCGGTTAGGTAGTGGTTGCTGTGTACAAATGGTGTTGTTATATTATCTATTCTTTCTTTTGTGGCTGTTGATTCTATAACTTGCGTTTCTCCTTTCAAGTCTACTAGGTTGTGGCAGAATCCAGATGCTCTTTGCAGTTTAGATAGTTTTGCAAAGTCATGGGTAGGGGAGGAGGTTTCTGATATCCATCGGGCGATTACATTCTTGGGTATACCAACTCTTGAATCTGTCTGAGAGAGTGAGTCTATTGCTTGAATATACCCGTTTGAATTAATGGATATGGAGTTTCCACCTAGTGTGTGGAGGTAGTATAGTTCGAATATTGTCGTGTTATTGACGGTCTTTTTTAGGATGCATACTTTTTCTTCCGCGTCTTTGTAGTCTTCATTGTGCCCTATTAATTGTCCATTGTTGGTTATTAATGTTGTACATTTATCTTCTTGATATAGTTCGTCTTCGAGGCTTAATGTCCATAGCTCAATGAATTTAACATCAGCGCTCTTGGCGTATCCCTCAAGCTCTTCAATATACTTTGGAAAGTATTTTCTAGTTGCATCTAGATACTTTTTAGATCTGATTACCTTGCTTTCCCATTTAGGGTCGTTTCGAGATTGTGTAATGAGGTCTTGTAGGTTTGCACCAAATAGTTCTCCTAATTTGTATCCCAATTCATGGTTATTTTTAGCAGAGATTTCAAAGTATTGGTCGTGCATGTATGAGTTGTATATTAAATTATGTAAAACTGGAGAGGGTAGGGCTACTTTGTAGCTACATACCTATCTCTAATGTATTCCATTATTGGTACTGCAACCTTTTTCACCTCTCCTTTATCTACTTTATAGTGTAGACGTAATCCAGGGTTGTAGTTTACTTCGTTTATTGCACATTCTACAGGCTGTGTTATATCTGGGGTTATTAGATCTATACCTGCGAACTCCAGGTCTAGAGCATTAATCGTTTTAACAGCTAGCTCTGCATAATATGGGTGGATAATACTGCTACATTCTTCAGTAGTACCTCCAGTGGTGAGGTTGGTGTTTGATCTAACTGTTGTAGTTACTCCTTGATCAAGTATCGTTGCTAGTGTCATTTCCTTGTGCTGCAGGTGCTTTACAGTCTCCTCATCTACTGGTATTGACATTAGCATTCTAGCTTTTCTCCCAACGTTTTCTGCGACTATTAATTCTTGAATTGTAGATTTACCATCTCCACTTACCATTGCAGGCAGTCTTTTTACAACCCCCACAACCTTATTTCCAACCACAAGTATTCTATAGTTTTCACCGTGTATGTATTTCTCTATGAGTACCTTGCCATGTTTATCATGGTCTTTTGCATATTCATACGCTTTTGTAACGTCTTCAATGGTTTCAGGTAGTATGGATATTCCCTTCCCCCCAAGATTTTGAGATGGTTTTAGTACTATCTCCTTATGCTCATTGAAGAATGCTACTGCTTCTTCCAATGTTTCAGCCTTAATCTGTTTTGGTACTGGTATTCCTGCGAGGGATAGTACTTTGCTAGCAAGGTGCTTTCCTCTGGCTAATCTTGAACTAGGAGCGTTGTTTACAGGTAGCGCGGTATTGTTTATGAACCAGTGTTTGCCTTGGTGCTCAAAACGAGCTGTAAGGTTTCTAAAGATTACTTCGTACTTTATTCCTAATATATCTGCTGCTTCAACATAGTATGCGAGGTGTACATTGCCGGCGATCTTGAGGAAGTCTTTTTCCATTTGTGCTTTAAATTATGTTAGATTAATTAGTAAAGGTTTTACTGGTATCAATTAAGTAGTTGTTAAGTTCCTTTCTTCCTATTAGTACTGGATATATGAGGGTCTTTTGAGTACTTACAACCATTTCTACTTTTTTAGTTTCTCCTGCGATTCGAATATCTACTTCTATAACTGGGAGTACATGGTTGCCGGTCTCATCACTTACTTTCGCAAGACGGAGTATATTAGGGTGTTGTATTTTTTCATTACCGATTTCGTCTATATACTCCTGGGCTTCCCTAAGGGTGGGGAAGGTTGACGGTACGTTAGATTTTTCGAAGAAGTTTAAAGCCTCGAAGTATCCGATTCTAGATGCAATTCCCCAGTCAATTCTTGAGGTTATGATTCCTGTGTCTAGGATTGCCTTTACGGTATCTTTTTTGATGACGCTTTGTTTTCTCCTTTTGGTGTTTCTTTGTGTGGCTTTATGGAATAGTTGTACCTTTTCAATTAGGTTTACAACGGTCTTTCCGCTGATGTTTTCTATTTCTTCTTCAACTTCACCTCCGAATATATTCTTTGCTAGTCTAATTCCGTGACGTAGGCTTTTAACTTCGATTCCTTTAATCCTTTCTAATCGAGCTTTTAGACCAATTCTATTTGCGACCTGAATTCCAAGTCCTGGTCTGGCGTTGATTTCGATTATCATAGGGCCGCTGTCTCTATCAATCGCAATATCTACACCGATATATCCTAATCCACTAGCTTCTTGAGATTTAATTGCTATCTCCAGAATCTCATCCCAGAAAGGTATCTTGATTCCTATTATTGGGAGGTTCTTCTCAAGATCTAGGGTGCAATCTGTTGCAGTATAGGTGTCTTCAATTATTGGGTTTCGTTTAAGATACATTCCTTCTCTTGTTATTCCTGATGCTATATCAATTCCTACACATATAGCTCCAGAGTGTAGGTTGGCTGTACCGTTAGAGAGTTTTGTAGGGAGTCTTAGCATAGCGAGTACCGGTATTCTATTGAATACTATTACTCTTACGTCAGGTACTCCTTTGTATGCATAGGGCTTAAATGTTACATCCGTTTTTATCCTTTCTTCGATTATAGCGACGTCATTTCTATTTCCCATTGAGAATCTTCCATCGAGGATGTTTTCAATGTGCAGTAGCAGGTCATTTTTGTTCATTGTAGTACCGTTTGGTCGTATCCATTCGTATTTCCCCTTTTTCTTACCGTAGAAGACGATGATGCCGTTACCGTGTGTACCTTGGTTAGGCTTGAGTACAAAACTGTTTGGAAGGGAGTCCCAATCTAGAAATTCTAGTTGTTTTTTTGTCCTTACCACCTTATATAGTTCCGCAGTTTTTATTCCAACTTTTGATAGTACTCGCTTGGTGATTATCTTGTTATCGGCAATCAACTTGCCCGCTATAGAGTTGTATTCACGCACGAAGAACTGATTTCTACTGTTTATTCCAAGTACCTCTTTATTGAGTTTTAGAATCTCACTTATTTTCATTCTTTACAATGAAGCTAAATCTAAAATACTCTTTAATTCTAAGTCCTGTGTACCTTCCAATGATAATGTTGAGAAGGAGGAATACACCTAGCATCCAAATATTGTTTAGCATGTATCCAATAACGGTTTGAGATGAGATTAGGAACCAGCCAATTACAGATATGAGGATGGTTTCGAGGAGTACTCGTATTGTTGCTGAGATGTTCTTCTTTACGTACATCTTAATAAAGAAGTCCGATAGTGCGGCGATTGAGATTAATGCAATTGGGTTTATGTTTTCAAAGTTTGTAAATCCAAGTACCTCTACGCTATCTAATAGCGCTATCCCAAAGAGGATTACTAGTGCAACTATTACATAGTTTACAGCTACACGTGCTAGGTAGTGCATACGTATTCTTCTCATAACTGTATACCCTATAAGCGAGGAGAGTACTACTAGTAGTGTGATAATAAGTCCATATCTAAGACCTGTGTAGTTGTATGAGAGAGCAAGTATTACAGGGGCGTATATTCCAAATGATTTGAATCCAATAAAATATCTCGATATGTTTACTAGGGTAGCGAGTATAGGTATGAATACTATGATCTCAAGTACTGATAGTGATATACCATGCATAAGTAACCATTGAGTTAAATCTGACATGTTTTTAGAACTCAAATTTATATGATTTCTAGGTAAATGTACCTAGGGCATTGTGAGGAATTTATACTATAATTATACCATTTACACCATATCCTTTCAATTTATTTTATACCTTAGCAACAATGAAAGGGGTGGCTACTTTTCTTCTTCTACCTTATATTTTTCAATTCTTTGGAGGTCATTTCCATGTTGGGATTGAAAGGTGTTTGTCATGTCTGTGTCACATTCGTATATGTCACCACCAGGGTGAGATCCTCTTAGCGTTGTTACATCATATTGTTCTCCTAGTATAGTGATTATGCATGTCTCCGCAATGTTATTGCTAGAATTCTCTTCTGGGGGGATATTTTGATTAAGGAGTGTAATCGCTATAGTAGTAGTGATTATAATTGTAACTCCTATTAGTATGTATTTCATCTATAGATTATATCTAATATGTAGAAGGGATGTATATAAACAAAAAGACCGGATTTCTCCGGTCTTTTCATATTCAAAAGTATAAGAATGGGTTAC
>CAZUOO010000022.1:0-12475 GCA_964621555.1 uncultured Candidatus Saccharibacteria bacterium
TAAGTGGTGGGGGTAGGCGGACTCGAACCGCCGACATCGGCTTTATAAGAACCGCGCTCTAACCACCTGAGCTATACCCCCAAGATATGCGTATTCTATCAAATGTTTAATAAAATATCACTATCTAAGCGTAAGAGGAGGTGGACCACTCTTTTCATCTACCATAGACCCTTCGGTAACGGCCAAACCTGCTCTCTGATTGATCTCTTGTTCAACAACATTTACGTCTCTTCCATACTTAAGACGTGAAAGCTCTTTAATCTTCTGTGCAATATCCTTATTTATAGGCAAATCAAAACCAGACTCTGGGTAATTAGGACCAAAGGAAGAGTCTAAAGAGAATGGAGTTGGATACTTCCCTCCTGATATCAATTTAGCATACCAATGGAGGTTAGCCTGATTCATAATATCACTAGCCGTAAATGTAGGCTCAAACTGGGACTCAAGGAACTTAGCATCCTCAGGACCAGTTCTCGCGATTAATAGTGTACCTACGTTACCGAAAATAGCGTTCTTAATATGCTCCTCCATCTGTGAAATATACTGATTAGCAACCGTGAGGTTAAGACGATACTTTCTAGCCTCAGAAAGAATAGAGGCAAACTCCTCCGTTGCGAAGTTCTGAAACTCGTCTACATAGAAGAAGAAATCCTTTCTCTCCTCCTCAGATATATCTTCACGGCTAAGGGCGGCAGATACAAGCTTAGGAATTAGCATCGTACCTAGGAATTGCATATTCTCTTCCCCTACTAGCCCCTTAGACAGGTTCACTATTAATATCTTCTTGTTATCCATAACGTCTCTCATATTGAATGAGGAGTTTGACTGACCAATAATATTCCTAATTGCGAGGTTTGTAACAAAACGGTCGAACTTAGAGGTTAGGTATCCTAAAGTCTCAGACTTATGGAAATCACTCGTCTTGGCCATCTGATCGGTCCAGAACCTCTTAACCATATCGTCTTTAATAATTGGGATCCACTTCTCGTCTACCCATTTCTGATCTGTGATAATTCTTAATACTTCAACAAGAGTAGAGCCCTTCTCAGACATAGCAGTTAGCATCGCATTTCTAACTGTTCTTTCAAGAATAGGGCCGACAATACCTTGATTATGTGGGTCGAAGATCTTTTTGAGCAATCCTATAAATCCGTTAACTATCTTATGCTTATCCTGCTCATCCATGAATTCCATAATATTGAAACCAAAGGGTCTTTCATAATCTGAAACGTCGAAATATATAACGTCCTCTGCCCTCTCATGAGGAATTCTATCCAATACCATTTGAGCCGTCTGACCGTGAGGGTCTATAAAACAGATACCATCACCGTTATATATATCCTGCATAATCATACGAACCAACAACCATGATTTACCTGAACCTGTTTGACCTAATACATAGGCGTGCCTTCTTCTATCGTCTCGTTGGAAACAGATTCTCTTCCTATACCCTCTGAAAACGTTATCACCTATCCAAATTGTATCTTTAGAATTAACGTCAGAGCTTATCCAGTTGGCTGCAGGTGACTCCTTGGCAAGCAACCAGTTTATATTTGGAGTAGTCACCTCTTTATTTGGGAAATGGTATAGCCCTGCAAGTTCCTCAATATTTAATATAGAGCCCTTGGTTAATGGCATTCTCCTATATATAACGTCATGCATGAAATCCCTACCCTTCAGTTTGTTTAATTTCTCCTTCTTGAATTCATTAATACCTGGATTAGAGAACTGATCAAATGCACCAACAATATTATTTAGGTGCATATTGGCTATATCCACATTCGGAGCAGCCGCAACGACCCTTATAGACGTCCTAAATCCAATCTTAGAAGTCTTCTTACTTATAGCCTGCAACTGTTCCTGACTCACACTAATTCGCTTCTTTTCAGGGTCTGAATTTGATTCTTCCACCTTCTGTACAAACTTCCTACCATTCTTCTGCCATTTACTACCTGCCGCTGTAATTACAATTTGAATGAGAACCCCCTCACCCTCCTCCATTTTACTCAAGGTACTCAAAATGTTTGTCATAGGGTCACCTGAAAAATCCTCAGCCACCTTAATTGGATAGTATGGCTCATCGGTTTGCACAAGACTTGCATAAGCGACCTTTGAATTCTCGTCGAAGATATTATATTCATCAGACCTTAAAATATCCGCATCTTGATAGGAGCCTAGAATCTGTTTCTCAACCAAATTGGCAAGCTTCTTTGGTGTATGTACAAAGAATCTAATCTCTCCAGGTAGTCCCACAAGCTCAAAGCTAATGCTGTTGCTCACTGTTAAATACTTCTGAATACCACTACCTGCTCCCCCAATTCCATAGAGGTTGGCAAACATCTTCTCCGCTACCCCAACTTCTATCTCATTACCTCTTGGTACACGCACTTCTAGCAATACCCCACTTGAACTCTTTTCATCCCTATCTTTTCTCTTAAGGATATTTATATAGTAGTATGCGAGGCCTACTAGCCCACCTACAATTATAGCTACTACTAAAATCCAAGCTAAAACAACTCCAAATGTAGCTCCAAACCCATCTCCATCACCATTATATGAATCGGTTGGATATACAACATTCTCACCGGGAGTTACATCACCAGGTTGTACTGGTCCAATAGTCTGTGAATAAATAAGATTAGTATAATCTAGAGCAGTGCGCATTAGGTATTAGATATGGTTTATTACTAAAAGAATATCACAAAAAGAATGTAGTTTCTATTCTCCAAAGATTGCAAAAATCTTTTTCAGAAGTGTCGCGGCCCACGTTTTCCCATCAGAGATATCCCCATTATTTGAAATATCCTGAGCGTTATTTGTTAAATCATCGTCAACCTGATATCCAAAGAGTCTAAAGGTTTGGGTATTGGCATTGCTCGCAGTTTCCTCTTCTACCCTAGCCTTCTCTTCTGCGGTTAGTGTAGTAGAATCGACTTTATTTGATTCAATCTCTGCATTTTCTTCGCTATTTTTAACTCCCTCTACCAATGTAGCAAACTCTGCGGACTCTTTAGTTACACTAGGAGCCTGCTCTACGATTGGAGCCTCTGTAACAACATCCTCAACCATTGTAGGAACCTGGGTTACTACCTCTGGAGTAGGAGCCTGACTAACCTCCTGTGTATTTTGAGGCGCGGCATACTTATCTAATATACCGTTTTGCCTTAGTATTTCCTTCTTTTGATCTAATGAAAGTGAACCCCAAACAGAATCTGGTATTAGCCCAACAAGTTCAGAAGGCAGTGACCTAATCCACTCTCCCCCATCAACTACCGCCTTCTTTTCTAAATTGTTTATTATTGGAGTATCTTGCATATTGTTCATTTTACCATATACTTTCGCTGCTCTCTATGTAACTCACGATTAAGTGTTCGTTCTTTTTCATCGTTCTTCTTATCCCTATCTTTCTTCCCTCTTGCAACCCCCACCAATAGCTTCACCCTCCCTCTATTAAAGTATAATTTCAAAGGGATTAAAGTCCCACTCCACTGCTTAGATTTACTACCCAATTGAACAATCTCACTTTTATGTGCGAGCAGTTTACGGGTCTTCTTAGGATCGTAATCCTTAATGTTACTATATTTGTACTTAGAGATCTCTGCATTTACCAACCAAAGTTCAGAACCAATTATCTTTACAAACGCATCGGCAATATTAACCCTATTGTCCCTTACAGCTTTAACTTCAGCACCGCTTAACACAACTCCCACCTCAAGGGTATCTTTAACCTCATAATTGAATTTTGCCTTTTTATTTTGAATCACAGCTCGATTATACCCTACTTTTGCATCTGAATCTTCCAAACTATAGTCCCATCAAGAATATATATATATCTTTCCTGATAGTCGGAGACTATGTCCTGAACATTTTTAAACACATCCTTAGATTTACCGTTATACCTATACTCATTTACAAGCCACATCTCGTTGGGATGCCTCAAATCCCCAATACCCTCTTTAGGCTTCTCAAATACTATAACCCTAGCGTGCTCACCCTCTTCAAATACATACATGTAATTATCTAATGTAGAGCCTGAATGACCAGCAACCGCCTTATTCATAACAGGTCTCAAACCCTTCAACGTCACAGGTGAACTTTCAAACCTTGAAGGTGCCCCAACATATGAGAACCTTTCAAGTCCATTCTGCTGCTGAGTTAGGGCATAGATTGCGATATCTCCATAGAAATCGGTGGCAGTATTAAAGGTATCAAATGATATAAAGGCGAAAGGCAGAGAATACCCACTCCCCGTAAAGTTTGAGCGATATATAGTACTATTGGAGGGACTTAGGAAATGGATATGATCCGCAGCCTCAAAGACAGCGATCTCGGAGACATCATCAATTCCCAAATCATCCACGCCTAACCCAACAAGGGCTTCAAAATCTGTATTTCCGATATTAGTATCAAACGGCGACCTAACAACTCCAGAGACCTCATCAAATACATAAACCCCATTCACACCAATATCTACATATTTTGGTGATTTAATTAACCCACGCTTATCTGGAATTTTAAGCACCTTACGATCGTATAGGTTAACTCTATACACAGCTTTTAACCCTTTATCAACAATAAATAGTGATTCGTTCTGATAATCATCTTTGTACACCGCTACATCCGTAGGATTAGACTCACTTCCAAACTCAATCCGTGTGCTTATAAATGTCTCAATATTACCTGCTTCATCTGACAACCAAACCCTTTTTGCCAACCGATCATCAAGCATCCCCAATTTTTTCTCAACATCCACAAGCTTAGTGGCGTCATCAATCGAGAGTTTCTTCCCCTCCAATTTCTTAAGTTCTTCCGTTGCCTGAAATACATAGTTCTCTGCGGATTCTGTGTCACCGGGTAAACTACCCTCAGCTTGCTTAAGCAAACCTTCAGTTACTTCAAAAACCGCTACTGCGTTTCGGTGAAGTTCCCTAGCCTCTTTAGCTTTAACACTCAATCTGATACCGCCAAGTACCACCACAATTAATACAACCAGAAGTATGAGGGTACCAAATCTCTTCCCTCTAAGTGAAAGATCTTTATATCCATCAATCTTCATACCATACGCACTCCCAGCTTTTGAGAGTTTCATGGTTGATAGCTTTGATTTGATTCTCTTATACCAAACTTGCCTACTATATTTATCGTCAACAAATCTAAGAACTCTACTTTTTACACTATCAATCCCCCTACCTACCTTCTCTCCCAACGGTGAAACAAATTCCATCACCCTGTTCCATGCAGTTACAAGAATGTTTCTCGCATGCTTAAGCCTTTCAAGTACCGTTACCCTCTCTACAACTACATCCTTAGGGGTATCTACCACCACGACCTCTTCCACCACATCCGTATTTTCCAAATTTGGTTCCGTAATCTGTTCAGAAATATCGCTTAACACCACATCTTCAGGCTCTTGGGATACTTCAGGAAGTGAGGAGATTTCTTGCTCATCTTCGTCATCAAAAGTATCAACCACCTGTTCAATATCACTAAAGTCCTCCTCAATCTTAGTCCTGGACAGTGCAAAGATACCCTCTCCAGACTTTAATGTATCGTGAGCTTCTAAAAGTAATGTTGTGAGGTCATCACCCGAGTTTTTCTCAAAAATACTACTAAATAGTCCAGGGGATGATAGTACAACCACGTCAGAACTATCTATGGCAAAACTTGCAGCCGCCGCTTTATTCTTCCCCAGTACCTGAGATACGTTAATAAAGGAGCCCTGTTTATGCACATATATTTCCTGTTCTCCAAATACTCCTAAGTATGCTGTAGAGTCTTTAACCACAATAATTGCAAGACTAAGGTCTAACCCTCCATCCTTAACTGTAGTGTCATATTTTAGTAGTTCAAGCAATTTCTTAGACCCAGCACCAATACTAGCCTTTAGATTATCAATTATCGAACTTGAAGAAGAGGAATATGTCTCAAGAATCGCATCCCAAATAAATTTGGTAGCACGACTTGCATAACCACTTGGAGCATTGGTGACAGTCATTAGAGCATACATCTCTGAATTAGAATTTGATGTATCTTTAAAAAGAGAAGTTATAGAGTTGGAATCTACATCTGTAGAGATATATCTTTTAATATATATGGGCATTTTAACCAACAAGAATTAAGATTACGCAAAATAAGCTACCGATAATTGCAATTAGAAGGTGCAAGTAAGAGATTAATAGCATTCTTCTATTAGCAGCGCTCTTTACGGTATCGTTTAATATGCGGATCCTAACTGTCTGGAGAAGTGTATAAACAACATATCCGAAGATAACAACGAGAAAGAGGAGTTTGAATACTCCCGGTACGCTCTGCACTCCAAAGCTAACGGTATTTAATCCATCTAAAAATTCCATATTATAAATCTCCTTTCTTTTTCATCTCAAGTAAATCTAATAGTGTATCTTGTATATCACGGGCTCGAGGCACTCCCTTAAATTCAAACTCTGGTCTGGTTGCCGCAGTTTGAATATACACATCTCCATAATCAAAGATAGAGCTAAGAACTCCCACAGGTGAGTGAGAAACATCTTCTATCTTAGTCAATTGCGCCTCAGAGAATCTATGAAATAGGATATTTTCGAAATCTACATCTACAATTCTCTGGTCAGTTATAATATTTACTGAGTAATACCACTTAAAGTATGTATCTACGACAGTAGTAAATGCAATTAGCAAAAACATCAGCCCTACCCCAAGATTATATATTGCGCTAAAACCCTCCTGCCCACCAAATGTGACAAAGAAAAGCAACGGCGCTAATAACAACCCGATTATTGTTAAATACTGAGGGATAAAAACTGCAGGATGTCTACGAACTACAAGCACCACGCTTTCCCCAGTATCCTGTCCATTGAAATGTACATCCTTTGGAAATGTGCAGAAGCTTCCGCTATTATTCAATGCATCACCTGGTGCAAGCTTAGTGAGAAAGGATTTCTTTCCTTTTAAAAACTTTTTAGGTATTGTTCTCATAATACTTCAAGATATCATAAATAGATTGGTAGGACAATAATATAGCTCATCGAACCTACTTCTTTTCAATATTAATAAAAGTCACATTACTCCCCTGTGGAGGAATTTGTAAGTAACCCGGAGCACGTAGATTATACATAGCTCTAAAGCTTGATCCCGGAATAGAGATTGTACCTACATTTGTACCAAACAATACTGTAGTAGTTTGCGCCTGTGTATTAAATGTAGAAACTACAGAATTAACCTGTGTCACAGGATTATTCAACAAGTTTGCAAGCTCATCTTTACTGTATGGGTTTCCACTCAATCCAGCTATCTTACAATCTGATATTGTCACAGGAACTATCCTCGAATGATCCACGCTACCCTTTAATCCACTCCCTTGATTCACCAGCCATACATTTATAATATCTGCCATCTCCCTATTTGATAGATAGTACTTATTATTACCTGTAGAATCTTTCTTCCCAGAGTTACATACAGGGCCATTCAATAGCGTAGGCCACGTTTTATAGAACCATGATACACCTGAAAGACTCTCCCATGCCTTTGCTGTCCAATTACCACTTCCCCCAGCCTTATCCGTGGTATCCCACCCTACACTATTAACCCATCCCCCATGCACGGCTGCATATTGAGCAGAGAATGGAGCCCCGCTTGAGTTTGTAAGAATCATACCTTTAGTAGCTTCAACTGCGGTCTTCCATGCCCCCGTCTTTTTATTTCCAATTACCTGACAACTTTGAGTGGTACAAATTGTACCCACACCATTCTGAGTATAGTTAACTGCATAGGTTCTAGCTGCAATTACCTGTGCCTTGAGAGCATCCATATCCCAACTTTCTGGCATCTCCGCTAAACGCATTAGGTAATCATTCTCAAAGTCCAACGTACCCATGGTTGTGGTTTTAACATTCTTCATAATACTTTGACTCTGACCATTAATAACAACGCTCCCCGTCCTTATAGCCTTGCCTGGATAGTATGCGGAAAGAATAGTTGTATACGACTGTCCTTGATTAGCTCTTGCCACCGCCCCCCATTGGCTCATACCGTTTCGATGTGTATACGCACCAAAGGAAAATACCGCAAAGTTCCCTGAGGAGGCGTTAGCCAAAAAACCGGCCTTAGAATACACATTATCCGAACTTCCGGGTACATCCCCTGCCCCAATAATCCCACCAGAAGCCTTCGCAAGAAGGATAGCCTCCTGAAGCTTGGAAATCTCTCCCTTTAGCGAGCTAATATCACTCCCCAACTTTGCTGAGAGACTCTTTTTAGCACCTGCCTGTGCAAGGAGAGCTTGTTTCTGAGCGATCAAATCACTTCTCGACTTTTCTAAATTCTTTTTTTCATCCTCCAACCCTTTCTTCTCCAATTCCAACTCTAGCTTCTCCTGTTTCAATTGTGCATAATTCTGAGAAAGCAGCTTCATCTTATCTATATAGCCCAAACCAGAGAGCTTTTTCATAAAATACCCTCGGATAACATCATCCGCACTTCTATTAGCAAATAGGTATTCCCAAAATCCAAACCTAGATGATTTGTACAAGCTCAAAGCTATATCGTCCAGTGATTTCTGTTCTTTCGCTATTTCAGTCTCTTTTTCCTTTACAACCTTCTCTCTCGCTACTATCACTTTCTCTACCGATTTTATATACACATCAATATTCTCAACCTCTTTATCCATCAACTTTATCTTCTCATCCACTCCTAAACTACTTTTAAGAATATTCTCTATTTCCCTCTTTACCTTATCCAAATTACTCTCCTTATCCTTAACCTCCTGACTCTTTTTATCCACCTCTTTTTCTAAATCAGTAGTATCTTGAGAGAACACAGGAAGGGCGGTGAGGATAGAGGTGAAAAAAACGAAAGAGATTAGAAATATAGAGGTTTTTAATATACGAGATAGATCCATATTCCATTATACAGAAATTATGAACTAGTTTCCTATGAAGTCGAGAATAGATTTGAGGACGGTGCGGAAGATAGCTAGAAAGATTAAACCAAAAATAGCCCACGTTAAAGTACCTTGTGCCTGTTTCAGCTTTCCTGGATCACCAGATGAAAGCATCCACATATACCCACCATATACAATCATAATCACAGCAAGCAAACCCCCAATTGGTAGAATCAACTGAAGCACACTATCCAAAATCCCTCCAATTTCATCTAATCTTGGAGGAGCAGCGAATACCTTTTTGGGCAATAGATATGCAGAGGATATTGTAAGCGCAGCTATAACTCCTTTCATATTACAGTTGTCCTAAAACATTATTTAATATAAACCTAACTACCAATGGAGATATAAAAACAACTACAAGCCCAACCAATGTATATACAACACTCTTTTGAGCCTTCTCTGCTTTATTTGCATCTCCTGCCGATAGTATATACTGAAATCCTGAATAAACCAAAGAGGCTACAGCAATAAGTGCAGATATAGCTATGACCAAATTAACAGTCCCCTGCACCATCTCAATTAGGTTACTATAACCGGTATTATTTAAACCAGAAAAGTCCATTAGGCAAAAGGATATTAATTAGTTAAAGGCGGGGGTTTCCCCCCACCTTTCAAAGTCTAGATTAAGCTTTTAAGAGCTCTTTAAGTACGAAGTTTACAATCAATACAGATATGAAACAGATAACCAAACCAATGATTGCATATGTAATACCCTTTGTAGCTTTTTCAATCTTTCCATCATCACCTGATGCAACAATATATTGAACACCGCTATATACTAATACACCAACAGAAATCAATGCTGCGAGTGCAATTGCAAGGTTTAGCGCGTTCTGGATAAAACCAACTAGATCGTTTCCATTGTTACTTCCCTGAATATCACCAATGAAATCACCTGCACTTGCTGCAAATGTTGCAGATGCATAATATAGTGCAGACCCTAGTGATGCTGCATACGTTCCAACTTTTGCTACCAACTTACTTACTTTATTCATATATAGATAGTATTAAATTAATATCTTATAACTAATACATTATATTATATGCACCGTCAATCTGCAATAGAAAGGGATAGTTGAGAAATTGTTGAGAATAAGACTATAACACGTTGTCAATCAGGAACATGATTATCATCCTAGCTACAAAAACAATTACCATACCGATGATAGCATTTGTAATAATCTTCTGAGCCTGCTCTATCTTATCTCCATCACCCGAAGCTACAATCATTGTAATACCTCCATAAACAAGAAGGGCTACAAGTACCAAGGCAGATGCATTCACTGCTGTATTTACAGCCCCCGTGACCTTTGCAACAGTTCCTTCGACTGTTGTGAAGCTGTCACTCCCCCATGGATTACTAATACCAAACCATGTAGCAAACATATATGACTTCTCATTTATACTCTTCTGTATTTCTCTAATTTTCATAATAATATTGTAATAAATATTTTTAAGGATTTACACCTGGAATATTTAATGTATTTCGGATTAAAAGTAATATTGCAACCGAAAGAGCTATCAAAGCGAACCCAATCACTGCATTCGTAACAACCTCTCTTGCCTCTTGCAACTTTTCTGGATCTCCCTGACTAGTAATCATATTAAAACCTGCATAAGCAAACAAACCAATCGCGGATAGTACACCAACCGGGATAGAAATTTGCACCAATGCATTTACCAATGCAGGCATATCTTGCGCATTCGCGACATTTGTAACACTACCTGAGATAGCATTGCTCAACGCATCCGCAGAAACGGGGCTTGCAATTAAATGAAATATTTTACCTAAAAAGCTTTCTATCATAGTTTTATTATTACCAATTATACACTACAAAATAGCCACATCACAAACGTCTTGATACGAACAGTACATACAGTTATGAGACCGTGGAATTGTGAAGTCACCTGCCCTAATTTTATCAACTATCCCCTGAATTTTCTTCACTACGTTTTTCTTCCTTCGATCTGTAACGCTAATCTCTACTTTTTTTCCATGCTCTACATATATATACGATGCCTTATCTACCTTCACCCCCCATAGCGCCTCGGCAACTACCGCGTAGAATACCAATTGCCATTGTGTATTTGCATCTTTCTGCGTCTTCGCCTTTCCAGTCTTATAATCAATTATTTCAACGTGCTTAACTCCATCCACCACTTCAAGTAAATCAACCCTATCCACCTTTCCCAATACTGTATAGTCGTCCATAGCGTATTTGAAACTTTTCTCTAGATACAGCGGACGATCGCTCCCCTTATACATATTAGAGAAGAATCTTTCCATCGACCTTCTTCCAAACTCCAACCTTTTATTCTCATGTTCTTTAGATTCATAACCCTCTGATTGCCAAAATGTCTCATACAAATTAACCAGTTCTTCCTTGGTAGGCTTATCTACAAATCCCTCTAGCCCTTCAGTTGCAATCATATGCTTCTCATAAAAGGTTCTAAGTGCATTGTGAACAGTATTTCCAAACGAGAAAGCTGAGCTAGGAGGAAGAGGTATTTTTAACACATAACTATATTTATATTGACGTGGACACATCTCGTACGAAGCTATCTGGGAATAACTGAACTGATTCGATTCCTCTACCCCAATCTTTTTATAATCAATAATATCTGTATTATCCAATCTCTGGAATACTTGGAACTCCACCCCTTCTTCCACTCCTTTCACCTGCTTTAAATCCTCATTTACATCACGACCCAACGCTTCACTCAAAAAGCCACTAACCTTCCTAATCTTTCCCACCCCACTATACGATTGAGCGGCCGTTAAGAAGAGCTTCTCCTTAGCGCGTGTCATACCTACATAGAATAGTCTTCTTTCCTCTTGAATATGTTCGTTCTTTTCATTGTCCTCAGGTACAACCTCCTTAATTAAAGCGGAAGGAATCCCTAGTTTGTCCGACTTAGCCCTTGTTGGAAAACGGTCGTCAATCAGATTAACCATAAAGACAGCTTTAAATTCTAATCCTTTAGAACTATGTACAGTCATAATACTCACACCGTCATAATCAGCAACTCCTTCACTACTTGCACTTGGGTTCTCCCCGATCTCTAAACTATAATCTAGATAGTCTAGATACTCATAAACAGTACTCCCCACATTACCTTTTTCAAAGCTCTTAACCATTTCAAAGTATTTTCGTATATTCTCTACCTTCAGAAGGTTGGATAATGAGTCCTCTTGAATGATTTGATCTTTCCACCCACTTTTATCGAAGAATTCATAAAGTATGTAGCCCACACCTCTCCCCTCTTTAATTAAATCAAACCCTTTTGTAATAATTTTCACAATTTTCCCAATTGATGTCATAGCATTATTACTCATCCTTTTTTGTAACTGTAAGGTTGAAGTATCTTTAGCAAGTAGGCTTTCAAAAAGGTTGAAAAGCGGTATATGAGTCTTTCTCGAGTATCTCATTAACTCCACCACCTCTCTTGCCTCAAACTTCCAGACGTCTAAACCCAAAAGATTGAACATAGATATACCGTTATCGTAGTTATCTATTAATCTCAAGTATGAAACAA
>CAZUOO010000023.1:0-6703 GCA_964621555.1 uncultured Candidatus Saccharibacteria bacterium
AGATACAGTACTACGGAGATTGCTAATGCAACTACAATTGCTTCTATACTTGAAAATATAAAGGCACCTAGTGTAGCAAAGAAAGTTGATACTTTTTCATAAGTGGTTGGAGGTGTGTTATCAACCTCATACATACTACTATTCATTTTGTAGGCAGTTAAATAATACTCTGCCGCTACAGGGAGTCGAACCCTGCTTTACGGGATGAAAACCCGCTGTCCTAGCCGATAGACGATAGCGGCACGTCTGTGTATTTTACTTGTTTTTTCGCTCAATGAAAAGCCTCTCTTCATCGAATGTAGCTCTTCTATAGTTTCCGAGCTCCTTGTCCATTACGTACCTTCTTTTGCATTTGCACTGAACTAGTGTTCTACTTTCAGTGACTAGCATAACTCTTTTCGCTTTATCTAGAGGTTGAGTGCATCCAACACATAGCCTTCTAGAGAGTAGTACCTTTTGAAATGGAGAAACTATTTGTTTTAATATCATATATTTTTATATTTCAAATGGTGCCGAGGACAGGAGTTGAACCTGCAAGGGATTTCTCCCACGTGGTCCTAAACCACGCGTGTCTGCCAATTTCACCACCCCGGCTAAATTACTGCGTATATTCTACCAAAATATTAGAGATATTCCAAAGCCTTTACTGTTTGGTGACCTCTTTCTCAAACTGATATGCGAAATTGTATATTGTATCCTCATTAAAGTGTGATGCAATTATCTGCATTCCAATAGGCATTCCATTTCTATCTTTTCCAGCAGGGATAGATAGGGCAGGTACTCCTACGGGGTTTATAGTTACCGTAAAGGCGTCCATGAGCCACATTTTAAGTGGATCGTCGGTGTTTTCTCCTATCATTGGAGCTGTTACAGGCATAGTTGGGGTTACTAGTATATCTACTTTTTCAAAAGCTTTGAGCATATCACTTTTGAGCATAGCTCTTACCTGCTGAGCCTTGTTATAGTATTTATCAGCATAGCCAGCGGATAGGGCGTATGTACCAATCATAACTCTTCTCTTTTCTTCTGCCGAAAATCCTTCTCCTCTAACATTGATTATCCCTTCTTTCCAACCCTCTACCTTCGACTCCAAACCAAAGCGAATCCCATCCATACGTGCAAGGTTTGAACTTGCTTCGCTAATACCAATTACATAGTATGCAGCTATTGCATATTCAGTATTTGGTAGAGAGATTTCAACTATCTCACATCCTAAGTCTTTGTATACTTCTAGAGCATCTTGAATTGCTTTCTTTACATCCTCATCCACACCATCTCCAAGGTATTCTTTCACATATCCCACCTTCTTTCCTTTCAATGACGAATCTAGATTTGCTGTATACTTAGGTACTGTAGTCTCTGAGGTTGTAGCATCGTATTCATCTACACCTGCTATTATTTCGAGTATTAGTGCGCTGTCTCTTACATCCTTGGTCATAGGTCCAACCGTATCGTACGAAGAAGCATATGCAATTGAACCATACCTTGATACTCTTCCGTATGTTGGTTTCAATCCTACAATTCCACAGAAAGCAGCAGGACATCTTATTGATCCACCTGTGTCCTCGCCGATGGAGAAGAGTCCTCCACCATACTGCACTGCTGCTCCCGAGCCTCCACTTGATCCTCCAGGTACTCGATTTGTATCGATTGGGTTTCTAGTGATTCCATATGCGGAGTTCTCTGTAGATGATCCAAATCCAAATGGATCACAGTTTGTTTTACCAATTAAAATTGCGTCTTCTTTGGTGAGTTTTAACTGTACGGTTGCATCGTATGGTGATATGTAATTTTCGAGTATTTTAGAGCCTGCAGTTGTGGGGTCGTCTTTTGTATTGTATACATCCTTAAGGGAGTATGGGATTCCTGCCAGTCTACCAAGCTTCTCTCCATTTACCCTTCTCTGATCTATTACCTTTGCTTGATCCAATGCTCTTTGCTTAAATACAGTTATAAAGGCGTTGATTGTTGGTTCCATCTCATCTATTCTTTCGAGACATGATTGTACAAGTTCAACAGAGGTAATTTCCTTACTTTCAAGTTTCTCTAATGCTTCTGTTACTGTTAGTTCGTATAGTTTGTTCATTTTTATAGTACGCTTGATATTACTAAACTTCCTGCTTTGGATTTACTCTTTCTATTTCTTAATACTTCTTCTTGAAGGAGAGAAGGTTTTGGTTCGTCATCTCTAAATACATTTTTTAAATCTGTCTGGGATTTGAATTTAGCTCCTGTTGTATCAACCTCATTAAGTTTCTCTACGTATGCAAGTATGTCACCAATCTGTTTGGTGAATTTAGTAGCTTCTTCCTCAGTTATTTCGATGTGAGCGAGGGTAGCTATTTTCTTTACGTCTTCGATTGATATATTCTTCTTCACGTTTATTAATCTTTTAACTTACTCATTATTAGGTCTTTGATACTTTGGGCATCAGCCTGACCCTTTAATTCTCTCATTGCTTGACCCACAAGGAACATTGCAGCATTAGGATTCTGTTTGGCATCAGCTACAGCTTTCTCGTTGTTTTTCATAATTGTATCTACCACTTCTTCAATCTTACCCATATCGTTTACAACTTCAAATCCTTTACTCTTAATTATTGATTGTATCTCCTCTCCTGTGGTGTATGAAATTTCAAGGGCTTCCTTGGCATTTGCACGTGTTATCTTCTTCGTAGTGAGTAGGGATATTAGTTCCACAAGGGCTTTAAGATTAAAGTCACTGTGCATTTGGGAGTTGTTAGCGAGTGCAAAATATTCACCTGTATACCACTTAGCAAGGTCTGGAATTATGGAGGTTTCAACCCCATCAATCATAGACTCGAATTCTTTATACGTTTGTACATCGGTAATTATCGTTTCGGCTGCGTTGGCATCAATCTTGAGTGTGTTGATATACCTGTTTTTCTTGGCTTGAGGTAGTTCAACTAATTCCTCTTGGATTTTTGCAATCATGTCTGAAGATATTTCAATTAGTGGAATGTCTGGTTCAGGGAAATATCTATAGTCAGCTTCATTTTCCTTTGATCTTTGAGATGTTGTAGCTCCTGTCATATCTACCAACCCTCGGGTTTCCTGTTTAGGTAGTTCACCATTGTCTAGTATTTCGGTGTGTCGTTTAATTTCAGATTCAATTACTTTTTCTAATACTGATATTGATGCAATGTTTTTTACCTCTACCTTATATTTAGGCATTTCTGTCTCACCTGTACGTCGGAGGGACATGTTAAGCTCAAATCTCATCTCACCTTTCTCCATATCGGCGTTAGATATGTCTAAATACCTTACGATTTGCCTTAATCTTTTACAGTATGCGGTTACCTCTTCTTTGGTTCTAAAATCTGGTTCTGAAACAATTTCAATTAGTGGTACGCCAGATTTATTGAAGTCTAGAAGGGTTTCTACGTTATGGTGTATTGATTTTCCAGTATCTTCCTCCTGGTGTATTCTGGTTATTCCAATTCTTTTAAGTCCATTTGAGGTTTCAATCTCGATCTCTCCATCATACCCAATTGGCTGGTCATATTGAGATATCTGATACCCTTTAGGGAGGTCAGGGTAGAAGTAGTTTTTGCGATCAAATTTGGTATCTGCATTAATTGTACAATTCAATGCAAGTGCAGCCTTAATACATAATTCTACCGCTCGTTTATTTGGAACAGGTAGGGCACCTGGCAAGCCGAAACACACAGGGCATACGTGTGAGTTTGGTGGTGTATTAAAATAGTTGGAGTCACAGCTACAGAACATTTTAGATTTTGTTTTTGACTGAATGTGGACTTCTAGACCAATAATCAGTTCGTAGGCATTATCCATATGTTGCTAATATTAGCAGTTAAGGTGCATTTTTTCAATCAAATTTCATTAGCTTCTTAACTTCTTCATTTTTATACTCGGGCTTATCATCTTGTTTCTTTAGTGTGTAGTATGTCCCTCTTCCAACCCCCTTCTGTTGTATATAGTCGTGCTCCATAAGTTCTTGAAGGTCTCTAAAGGCAGTCATGAATGAGATTCCCATGTTCTTTGCATATTGTATTCGAGTTATTTTCTTCTCTTTCTCAAGTATTTCAAGGGTCTTAACCTGTCTAGGATTTAGGCTGTCATCTAGTTTATTGAACTTCTTTACCTTCATGTTGTATGTGGACTTTACTTGTGTTGCTACTTCATCAGCGTTTAGTGCTAGTGTGTATAGTACTGTTTCTATGAAGATTGTTAGATCTTTCTTAGACTTGCTTATCTTAAAGGCGCTGACTATTTCTTCTGATATCTGGTTTACTGCTTTTGCAAAAGGTATTAGATTTCTATAGTTGTATCCATATTCTTTGGCGGTTATAGAGAGGGCGATTATACCAGTTATCTGATTGAATGCGTTGAATGGGGCCTTGTCAATTATTTCAAATAGCAGGATGGCTAACTTTATTAGTATATGTGGTGTGTTTTTTGATGTGTTGATCCAAGTATATATATCGTCTAGATGCTTTTTGGGTCTAAGGTTGGGGTAGAAGTCCCGTAGTTTATACCATGTATCATATAGATCGTTTGGCTTCTCAGAGAATGTTCTAAACTTACCTATCTCCCATTCATCTACAAGTGATTTTGCGAGTAGTTTATTTATGTGCACCATTAGTTCTGAAGATGGTTTATAGAATGATGACGCAGTGTATACATTTACAAAGTCTTGTGCGCTTCTGAAGTTAGTGAATATTCTATCCTTTGCCTTACCTGTAGGGAGGATTTTTCCACGTTGAACCAGCAGTGCTTTACTATATCCTAAACTATTTCCAATTAATTCCCCAAGTTTATCAATATCTTCAGCTCTCATGCGTTCAAAGAGTTCATTGAAGTATATTTCAGGTAGTTGAGTACTCTTAATTCTTTCTACTGCAAGTTCATACCTTACAATGTAGTTAAGAATATATTGGGTTATAGTGAATTGTGCTGAATACATCTTTATTACAATCTAAAAAGCTGATGGACGGGATCGAACCGTCGGCCTGCTCTTTACGAAAGAGCCGCTCTAGCCAACTGAGCTACATCAGCGTTACATTTACGTAACGATTGTAACAGAGAGGGTAGTGCTAGGCAATAGGTGGATTGGAAGGTGTTGGTGTAGGTGCCACAAATGGTTCAACATTTGCAGGTGGGCTCTCACTATTCTCCTGATATGCCTGAGCTGGTTCACTGCTTACAAGTGGTGTTGGGATTGGTTGTGCAAATGGAGCAGGGGAGACTGGTGGTTGAACTACGCTTGGTGTAGGAGTATTTTCCATTGTTTGAACAGGCGTTTCCATCACTGGGCTCGATTGTATAGGCTGTGAAGGTACAGGTTCGGCCATAGGTTGTGATACAACTGGTTGTACAGGTGATGGTGCTACTTGAACAGGCTCTTCATATCTTGGAGTGTCTACATTTCCAACTATTGGAGGTTGTTGACTTCTATCTCTCTTTCTCTTAAATGCGAGAAGTACTAGTACAAATATTAGAGATATTACCAAACCTATTGCACTTATAATTGCAACTAGAACAGTATTTCCACTTACCTTAATTCCAAGGTCTGATAATTTTTCTTCGATTGATTGTGTATTTATAATTGGGGTTTTATCTTCACCTGCTTCTATCTTACTTTTTGCAATGCTTATGAGTGGTGTAATTACTTCTGATGCCTCAGGATATAGTTCTATAACTTTCTCGAGATCCTTAATTGCATATTTGTAGTATGCCTTTTCAAGATTATTTATTCCACTATTGAGGTATTTCGTTATCTCTCCCTCTGAAACTGTTATACCTTGATCGGCTAACATTTTATTTACCTCCTCAATCGATACACCAATATTATAGTTGCCCCCTGCTTGTCCCATTCCATATGTTGCAACAGCGACAACCTCACCATTTGAGTTTAGTATTGGTCCTCCGCTATTACCATGTGAGATTGCAGCGTCGATCTGTACCATATTGAACTCACCTGTGGTACTTGGTTTTACTGCACTTATGGTACCTTTTGTAATGGTTGGGATTTGAGAAGCATTTGTGGCAAAGAAGGAAGAGTTGTCTGCAATTCCAGGGAATCCTAATACGTGAATGGACATTCCAGACGTTATGAGGTCGAGTGGAGAGAATTTAAGAGTTGGGTACTCTTTAGAGTCACTGTTAACTTTCAATATTGCCAGGTCAGGGGTTTTGATTCCTGCTTGTTGATTGTTTTTGGCTGCGTTGTAGTCAATCATGAATAGCGAGTCTACTTGTGAATCAATCAGCGTTGTAGAGAGCAGGGAAGCCTCGTTTATAGGGAGGAAAGTTTGACGGTCTATATTGAATGGGGTGTCTGTTTCAACGTAATTAGAATATGAAGGGGTTATTGTAATTAATCCCTTATCATTTAATTCTAAGAAAGATGAGAGTACTACAAGCATTAGGTCTTGATTGGAGAGTGTTCTCGCATCAATTCCCATTTCTGTACTTAAAACATAGGCTATGTCTACTGCAAAGTCATTCCAAAATGCTGGATATTGTGTCCCAGTTATTAGTGGGATTATTAAGCCATCAATTGGGGAAGGTGATGCTACATGTCCATTAGTTACCAAATATCCATCACTGCTTACAAAGAATCCAGTTCCGAAGCCTCCTGAGCAACTCTCATACTTCTTATTTGGGGTTCTCATTAATCCAGATGTCTTAGAAACTTCTACATTCAAACAGGTTCTATT
>CAZUOO010000023.1:6803-9043 GCA_964621555.1 uncultured Candidatus Saccharibacteria bacterium
ACCGTCTCCTTTTTATCTACCTTTAAGTTTAGTTTACTATCCTTATATCTTTCTAAATCTCTGCTTGTATAAATGTCGTGGAATGACTCAAGCGTATCGCTTTTGCCAAATACCGAATTCATGATAGATATACTTGTTATGGTAAACTTATTTTCTTCTTTGGTCTCATATTCGCTGCTTCTAAAATCAAGGTTCGCGGTGTATTCAGTGGTGCTATTAGCAATCCATTTCTTTCTATCATATGTAAGCTCTACACCACCCTTAGGTACAACAAGTTTGATATCACTGGATATATCATCTGGGGACATATCTGCATTATTTATAATTTTTGCTACATCCGAGGATATTTCAGTTACTTTTGCTCCATCAGGGAAAACAATCGTTGCATAGATTGTTTTTTCTCCTTCTGTTTTATAGATATACAACGTGTTGTATATGCTTTTACTGCTATCTACGAATGACTCCTTAACGTATGAATATCTAACTCCCTTTAGTCCTTCAATTTCAACTTCCTCCTCAAGTTTTACATCGCTGTAGATGTATTCTAAAGTACTTTTGAAGGTATCAAGTGTAAAGCTTTCATCTGCTAATTTTAAGTTTGTGTAGATATCGGTATTGTATATACCTCTTTGACTTACAAATACTGATTCAACTCCCTCACTTATATAGTATTTGCTTGAGTCGTATGTGAGTAGTGAGTCAAGAAGAGGTGAGTAGTATTGTTGGTTCTCTCCTGATGTGGATTGGTATGTAAATTGCCCCGTTACTTTGTTTGCTGTTTCTGGATCGACGTTGGCAAGTACAATCGTTCCTTCTTTTTCCTTTCCGCTTATCTGGTCGTATACCCCTTTACCAATTATAGTGAAGAGTATTAGTGTATTTAGGAATGTGAGAATCATGCCTGTAATTAGGAGCGATCGTATGTTGAATTTGGAGTCCATTTATTTGCAATACAAACTTAGTTATTTCATATTACATGTGTTATGGTTTGGTTTGCAATAGGGGAGGGAGAGAGGGTAGATATAAAGAAGATTTGGAGGGGTATATTAGTATATTAGAGTAATCGGCAAGCTTGATTAGTTGGAGCGAGAGACGGGACTCGAACCCGCAACATTCTCCTTGGGAAGGAGACATTCTACCAATTGAATTACTCTCGCAAATTAAGTGATTATATCTTTTGAAATAGTACATTACAATATACTCTATTGTAATGCCCTTTATATGCTCTAGTTGTAGATACAATCTCTTTATATGAAATTAGTTTTAGAGGCTTGAAAATATTAATAAGTTCATCCTTTGAGAAAACCTTCTCCGTTATAATATCGCTATCCACGCTAAAGCGGTATGAGTTATTCTCTGGCCCAGGGTATCTCTTAATCAATTCCTGTGAAGACTCACTGCTTGCATTAATAGTGAAGAGAAGGTAGTATCCTCCACTTTTCATAACCCGGATAGATTCGGATATAAGATTTTCTCTTGCTTCTTTAGTGAGAGAATGGAGAGTCATCATGTCTATTACGAGATCTGCAGAATTATCTTCAGCATTTATTCCCTGAAGTGCGTCTTTTGAGTATAGTTTTATATTCTTACCCAGACCTTTCTCATCAATTATTGAGTTTGCCTGGCCTATTGCCTCTGTTGATATATCAAACCCAATTACATTTTTAAAACCTTTTTCGGCCAGGTATATAGAGTTCCTAGCATTACCACAACCAATATCTATAGCCAGATCCTTGGTAATATCTGGATAATCGTCGAGGAAAAATCTTAATGAGGTTGATGGGTTGTATGTATTTGAAGAAGGAAGCCCTTTTCTAGATCTATACTCATTCTCCCATACCTGTTTTCTATATTCGGAGCTATCTAAATCTATACTTCTTTCCATTCGCTTCTCTGTACTATTTCTGAAAGTACCCAGTCATGATCTCCATTTACTACGTTTGCATCACAATATTTACATTCTCCAGATACGGAAATTTTTATAGGAGCTCCACAGTTGGGGCACTTCCTATCAAATATCCCATCTTTAACTTTTGTTTTTAGGTTGGAGCGCCTTATGAATACCCAGTACTCTGTGAAAGGAGGTGATTGTGTTTTATTACCCTCTATTACTTTCTCTGGGGAATCCTCATTGACCTTATAGTCCTTCATCGACGCTCTTATCTTGACCGCTATCTTATGATATTCCTCACCAATATCAACTTTAACAATATTGGTTGATCCAACTACAATATTCTCCA
>CAZUOO010000023.1:9143-11957 GCA_964621555.1 uncultured Candidatus Saccharibacteria bacterium
TTATTTATACCAATACCATATTCAGATACCTCTGAAGGTATAATTTCAAGTATTTTAGACTCAAATGATGATGCCTGTGAAGCTATTCCTAATATTTGTTGCTTATCGATTGATACATACTTAGAAACCATCTCTCTAAAGTCTTTTAGAAGAAGGTCTTTAATCCAATCCGTAATCTCTTCATTTGTCTGAAGATTTCTTGTACCCACAAGTGTGAGTATTAGTTTTTCAGGATTATTAACCGTCATTGCGTATTCCCCAAACACCCTAATTCCAACTGCAAGGTTGGTTTGTGGATCCATTACGTTGTCTATCATTCCACCAAAGGGTAGGTCTGTAAATTGTTTGGTTGAAACAAAGTATAGCTCTGACATTAGGAAGTTACCACCAGTGGCTTGATCTATAAGTCCACTGAGAAAGGGAATAGATGCTCCATCAAGTGTGTGTGTACCCGGTTGTAGTGTTCCAACTACCACACCTTTTTTAAAGAAGACTGCCAACTCATCTGCTTGTACAGTTAGTTGAGTGAGCATTCTGATATTCGTATCAGGCCATTTATATACGATCATATTTTTTGATTCGTCTGGCCTTGCAATGAACTCTCTCTTTACTTCTTTCTTGAAGAAATCAAATATTCCCATGTCAGTATACTAGTTAAATTATTTCTTAGTTGTTGCCTTTTCTGGGCTGAATGCGTTCTCAATCTTTCTCCAATCTCTTTTTAACTGAGTACCAATCTTTTTTGCTGCATCCATTGTTAAGTCTCGGTCCTTTTTCAACTCGTCTACAACCTCTGTTACAATCTCCAGATATTTCTTTTCGTCTAATTTCTTACCTGCGGCTTTTAATGCATCTACCTTTTGCATTAGCATTGTTTTTGCGTCTTCAAAGTATGAGGTTGCGTCCTTTTTAACCTTCTCTGCTAATTTCATAATGTCATCCCTGGTCTCTTTTCCAGACTTAGGTGCGAGTAATACGCCTGCAACACCACCTGCGACTGCTCCTAAAAGTAGTCCCTTGAGAAAATTTGCTGTTTTTTCCATTTTCAAACCTTATTAATTTATCAATACATTGTACCCACACTTGTTATATAAAGTCCAGGATGGTTAAATATAGGCACTATGATAATGCCTACAATTGAACTAGAAAAAAGACTTTGGAGTGAGGGTAATAAATACGTGATTGGTATTGATGAAGTGGGTAGAGGTCCTCTTGCAGGTCCTGTGGTTGCTGGTGCACTTCTCATTACTTCAGAAGATCAGGTTGTTGATGGTGTTAGAGATAGTAAGAAATTGAGTGAGAAGAAGAGGTTGGAGCTTGATAGCAGTATTAGGAGTGTTTCAACAGCTTTTGGTGTAGGCATTGTTTCAAATGTAGAGATTGATACTTTGGGTATTACCAGAGCTGTTAATCTTGCTATGAAGTTAGCCCTTAGTGAATTATTGAGTTCTATTGGTGTACAGGCTGACATTCTCCTTATAGATGGAAAGGGTGTTAGGGATATTGAAGGTTATCGTTGTATTAAAATGGATAAGGGGGATCTAAACCATTACTCTATAGCCGCCGCCTCAATTATAGCCAAAGTAGCTCGTGATAATTTGATGAAGGAGTTTTCAACTTCATTTCCACATTACGGTTTTGATAGGAATATGGGATATGGGACTAAGGAGCACATCGATGCTATCAATCTCCATGGTATATGTGATATTCATAGAAAGAGTTTTGCACCAATATCGAAATTGGTTGTAAATATGAGATAGTAGGTTGTATAATGCAAAGATATATTATTGTGGGCCGTTAGCTCAGTTGGTAGAGCATCTGGCTTTTAACCAGTTGGTCCTGGGTTCGAATCCCAGACGGCTCACCACTTTTCTTTCAATTAAAATTGTGTAGATTTAGTGCATAGCCCATCATTATGGAATATTTTTACAACATCTATAAGCCCAGTGGAAATGATACTGCTCTCGTAATAGGGTTAGTGAATGATATAGCTTTAAGAAAGATTATAAATAAATCAATTCAGGAGAATCACTTAAATGTTGAACAAGTGGGTTTCATTGAAAAAATAAAGGGAGAATATTTTTTAGAAATGGCTGGTGGTGAGTTTTGTGGAAATGCCACACGCTCCGCAGTTTATTACTTTCTTGATGGAAAACAGGGCACTCTTAAAATACAAGTCTCTGGTACAGAGAAAGTATTAAGTGCTGGAATAGATAAAGATGATAATGTTTGGGTTGAAATGCCAATTAGCGAAAGCTTTTCTGATATTTCGATTGTTAATAACTATCAAGTGGTTAAAATGGATGGTATTACACATGTCATTACTGAAGCTCATAACTCTCTTAGTGATGAAGAATCTTTAAAGAAAAATGCTTTTAGTATCTTAGAAGAACTAGATTTGGTTTCAACCGTTCAGGCTTCTGGGGTTATGTATATTACTTACTTTGATACCTCAATTAAAATAGATCCAGTTGTTTGGGTGAGAGATATGGATACTTTATATTATGAAACAGCGTGTGGGAGCGGTACAACCGCTGTTGGGTTGTATGAGAGCAAGAAGGTTGGTAAATCTATAGAAAGATATATTACACAGCCTTCTGGATTAGATATAAAAGTTGATGTAAAAATGGATGGAACTAAATTTTTGTCTGCAAGAATAAGCGGTAAAGTAGACTTACTCAAAGAGGGACTTACTGTTTTGGTTTAAACAATTTGAAGTATTGGACTATATTTTAAATTTCTGGCTTAAATGTATCACCCACCACTTTATTGAATTACTTGATAACAGATTCAACGTCAATTCCAAGGTCAATT
>CAZUOO010000024.1:0-4487 GCA_964621555.1 uncultured Candidatus Saccharibacteria bacterium
TCTAACCAGTTGAGCTACCACTCCATAAAGTGCTTTTGAAGTATATCAAACAAAAACCCATTTTACAATTGAACCTATAGCGAAATAGGAATATAATAGGGTAGTGGAAAACATCTTTCACACAAACAAACAAATAGACCTATACTCAAAAGCATCCCTGATTAGCAGTGCTTTCAAATTCTATTACAATCCCCTCAAGACAATCTCCAAAGAAGATTTTAAAACTGCTAAGCAGATAATCGAAGGTTGGGAATTAGAGCATAGTACCAACACATACTCAATATTTAAAAATGATGCAATCCTTGTAGGATATCTTTCATATAGGTTAGGGGAGGTACTTGGACTTAAGAAGAAGGAGTTAAGTAATCTGTATATATCAGCTCTTGTACAAGGAATTGGAAAGTTATATGCATGTGGTGGGGATAAAGAGATGGCATACAAGTGCTTCACCTCTCCTCTTAGGAAAGGGGATGAAGGCTTTGATCAAATAAAGCGTGCTATAAAAAAATACCCATCTGAGACCTTAAAATACCTTACTGAAAATACAAAACTAAACTCAGATATAATCTCCACCTCTACCAGCTACCACTCTGTACACAGCAATCTCTTTGCTTCAGGATATCCAAACGTAGATACAGATATTACACAACTCGATAGCATACTATGGTTTGCAAACAGCTTAAGTGCGATCTCCTTTGCGAGTGAAGAACTACTCAAAAGAAATTACCGTGAAGGCAAGTATGTATCAATCATAGAGGCCCTTGAAATACTACGTGAACAAACCTCTGAAAAAGTACCGAATATTTGGGGTACACTCTCCAACGCTACCCTTGTAGGGTTCATCTTTGCACTATCATTTGGGATTAATCCTTCAAGTCGTGTACAAGCTGCAAACTACAATCCAGATGAAGTAGTTGCTCTTGTAAATGAATATAGAAATAAAAAGGGACTAGATAGCCTCACCGTGGATGAAAAGCTCGTAGAGGCAGCAAGATTAAAGGCTCAAGACATGTTAAACAAAGACTATTGGGACCACTACGGCCCTAACGGTGAATCCCCATGGAACTTCATTCATGACACGGGCTATGAGTACAATAAGGCGGGGGAGAACCTTGCCAAAGGATACTCGGACGTATATAGAATGAACCAAGCATGGTTAGATAGTCCCACACATGAAAGAAACATATCAAATAAGAAGTTCACTGAGATTGGAGTAGCGGTAGTAGATGGAAAACTAGGTGGTAAAAACGTTACCCTTGTTGTACAACTATTTGCAAACGAAAAGAAAACATCCGTAGGAGATAACTATAAAAAGATGGTTACTTCTGTAAAAGATTTCCTTCTCAAGGTAACCTCCCCAATTATGGCTAAAAAGTAGACTACTTCTCCTGTGAGTGTATCTCTAGAGCTCTTTCATATACAGCTTTAGGTTGTACACCTACAAATGTTTCCACAGGTTTCCCATCCTTAAAAAGTATAACGGTTGGAATACTCATAACCTGATATTTCATAGAAGTCTCGGGGTTCTCATCTACATTCAATTTCATTACAGAAACTACATCTTTCTTCTCATGTGCGATCTCCTCAATTATAGGGCCAAGCATTAAACAAGGCATACACCATGCTGCCCAAAAGTCTACAAGTACCAGCCCCTTGCTCTTTAATACCTTCTCTTCAAATAAGCTATCCGTAACTGCTAAGTCTGCCATAGTAATCATGATATAATTTAGATATTAATAGTATATAACATATTCTACTTGTGGAATATGTATGCGTCAAGTGGGTTATAGTAGTTTAGTATACGTCTTGACTTTTATTAAACTATGTTTAATAATTATCTTGACTTTTATTAACCGTTACATGCCGTTATGGAAAAGAGAATTCTAGATACAAAAATCAAAAACCACTTTAAAAAGTATAAACAGATAATGATTCTGCTTGGTGCGCGTCAAGTTGGAAAAACAACCCTCCTTAAAAAGCTGTTTCCAACCGCTAAGTATCTGCTCGTTGATGATCTGGATGTTGCAAATCTACTTGAAACATACAGTATTAAAGTATATAAGCAGTTGATTGCAGATAATAATGTTGTAGTAATTGATGAAATCCATAGACTCTCAGATCCAGGTCGGTGTGCAAAGATAATATATGATACTTTCCAAGGTACAAAGTTAATAATAACTGGATCTTCTCCACTTAATATAAAATACAAATCTACTGAAAGCCTTGCTGGAAGAAAGATTGAATATTCAATGTACCCGTTAACTTTTAATGAGTACCTATCTCAGAAATCTATAGTCAAACGTATTGGGGGCTTTAATATCTCCAATATCACTAACCTAGAGATGGATGATAATACAACATCAATTATATCCCCCACCATAATGGATGGTATTTTAATATATGGGATGTATCCTGGGATGTTAAATTTAGAGAACGATTTGTTATACCTAAAAAACCTTAGTGATAGCGTTGTATTCAAAGATATAATTGATTTAAATCTTCTTGAGGATAAAAGTACTGCTGTTAAGCTCTTGAAACTGCTTGCATATCAGGTAGGAAATCAAGTCAACTATGTAGAGATTGCAACAAAACTTTCTGTAAGTTTTGTAACCGTGAAAAAGTATATAGATATTTTCGAAAAAAGCTTCTTAATCTTTCGCCTGTATCCATTTAATAGAAATAAAAGGGATGAGTTAACAAAAATGCCAAAAATATACTTCTATGATAATGGATTAAGAAATGCACTTGTAGATGACTTCTCATCTCTTCAAATTAGAAATGATGTTGGTCAGCTTTTTGAAAACTTCGTTGTGTCAGAGATCGTTAAACAAAATTCATATTTGGATCTTGGATACTCAATCCATTACTGGAGAACAAAGAATAAATCTGAAGTTGATATTGTTTTAGAAAAAAATGACGAACTAATTGCACTAGAAGTTAAGTATACAAATGGTAAAATATCAAGAAGCTTTATGCAAAAGTACCCACATGCTTTAGGTAGAGTTTTAACGCTTGCAAACTTAACCGATTTATATGATGACTTAGAACTATAATGGAAATTATAAAACTAGAAAATAAGAATATATCAGAAGTAGTACAAAAAGCCGTTGAGGTATTGAAAAACGGTGGGTCAGTTATATACCCAACTGAAACCTGCTATGGAATTGGTGTGGATGCTACAAATCAGAAAGCTGTTGATAATCTCTATGACTATAAGGGGTTTAGGGGGCAAAAACCGTTCTCTATGGCGGTGGTAGATAGAGAGATGGCTGAAAAATACGTACATATAAATGAAATGGCTGATAATCTATACAAAAACTATCTTCCAGGTCCAGTAACTGTTGTATCAGAGGGTAAGGGACTAGTTGCAAAAGGAGTTGAAACAGAATATGGCACGGTTGGAATTAGAATTCCGGATCATGACCTTCCAGTGGCAATTGTAAAAGCCTTTGAAAAACCCATGACTGCTACATCAGCCAATGTATCGTATAAGCCTGTTCCATATAGCATAGAGCAGTATTTGAAACTAACACCTAAAAAGAGTCTTAAATATGTTGACCTAATTATAGATGCAGGTGAACTCCCTAAAAACATCCCCTCCACTGTTCTAGATACTACAATGAACAGCCTACAGGTACTTAGAGAAGGCAAACTAGAGTTTGAACAAGCCATTAAGAAATCCAAACTGTATAAAGAGGCAGTTACAAACACTACCGATGAAACTATTAAATTAGGTGAAGACATCGCTCGGGTGTTTATAGAGAAGCATACCAACGGACCTTTAGTATTCGCGCTCAGTGGGGAACTAGGGGCGGGTAAAACCCAGTTCACCAAAGGTATTGGTAATCTATTAAAAGTTGAAGATATAGTAAACTCTCCTACATACACAATCATCAATGAGTATAAATATATTGATGGGACAGAAGCTAGAACATTAGCTCACATGGATACTTGGAGAATACAGGATAATGTTGAATTTAATAGATCTGGACTTCAAGAGTACTTAGAGAAATCAGACATTGTAGTAATAGAGTGGGCTGATAAATACTATAACGAATTAGAAAAGTTAGTTAAGGAGTATGGAGGTCGGATTGTTAAGATAAACTTCAAGTATATGTCTCAGTTAAGTCGGGATATATCGGTGTATGAGACTCTGTAGTACTTGGAAATATTAACTCCCACATAATCTCATCTGGTAGTCTAAACATCTTCCTTGGATCAAACACAAAATCACAAATCTCTTCTTCAGTTATATAAGTCTGGACTAGTTCACATCCTTCATCTAACATTCGGCTATATAACTGTACTGCAGTGGTATATAGAAGCATAAATCCAAAACGTTGCAGATCTGGATCTACACACCTTTGTAATCTTCTAAGGGCTTGGTAATATGTAAGAGGTGGTTTTCTATCTCCAAGTGTGCAGTCTCCGTATTGATTAAGCCTACATTCTTCATGCAAACATTCCATCTCTAATTATACTATAAG
>CAZUOO010000024.1:4587-7892 GCA_964621555.1 uncultured Candidatus Saccharibacteria bacterium
ACACAGGTTGAAATACATAAACAGTGGGGTGGGGTTGTCCCTATGATAGCTAAAAGAGCACATGAAGAGAACATAAACGGAGTGTATGAGGAAGTCCTTAGGAAATCCAAGATAGCTATAGAAGACGTAGACTATATTGCCGTTACAAAAGGACCTGGGCTAGCTATAGATTTAGAGGTCGGAATTAGTTTTGCTAAAGACCTAGCAGTAAAATACTCAAAACCACTAATACCTGTTAATCATATGGAAGGACACCTGCTCTCCTCTCTAGCACTGAATAGTAAAGGGGTGGGGATGGTCTCAGATACAGAACTAAATACAATCTTTCCAGCTCTTGGGCTCCTAATGTCAGGGAAACATACAGAAGTTATATATGTAACAGACTTTGGAAAATATGAAAAACTTGGACTCACACTAGATGATGCGGCAGGTGAGGCGTTTGATAAGGTGGGGAGAATGTTAGACTTTGGATACCCAGGTGGGCCAGTAGTATCAGAATTTGCCAAAAGAGGTGTGCTCGGTAATATACAACTCCCAATACCAATGGAGAAATCAAAAGATCTAAACTTCTCATACTCGGGTCTAAAAACCGCTGTACTGTATAAAATAAAGGAGTTTAATGAAAAGGGCATACCTCAAAAAGAGTGGGTATATGATCTTTGTAGATCTTTTGTAAACTCTATAGAGAAATCCGTAACCATTAAACTACAACTAGCTATCAATAAATATCCAGAGGTAAAGAGTGTGTTTGTAGGAGGTGGAGTATTTAGTAATGAGTATATTTTAAGAAGTATCGGGAAGTTAGTTAAGATGAATGGTTTAAACTATCTATATCCTAAAAACGAGTATAGAAGTGATAATGCGGGTATGATATGTATAGCGGGTTTGTATGCAGTAGAGAGGGGGGATGTGCTCACACACAAGAATGATATAGAGGCTCTAGATAGGGACCCAAGGTTGAGTCTATAATCTAGTCTTTACATGTAATAGTAGATTATATAAAATATGGGTACAGCAGATTGAGAATGTTTTACATTCGATGCGGCTACCAAAGAGATTTGCAAGCCGGAGACAATCTGCTTTTTCATTTAGACATTACTGAGAAAAAAGTTAATCTCTCCCTCTTATCTTTTTTAAGAACTACTCTAATTTCTTTTTGCTTATTTGCAAGTAGATATAATCCCTCTAGTATTATGTAGATTGAGTTGTTTCTTCTTTCCGTATAGCTTGTTTTTGCATATTTAATTGTATGTTTCGCAGCTTTAAGTAGTAATAATCTCTGCTTTGAGTCGGACAAGTTTCTGGGTCTCTTCTTCGATCCCCAAATTAAATGATTCCACCCTAGCCTAGAAATGATGACTTCCTGATTGAGGCATTTAACTATAGTTTTCTCTTTCTGCCACTTTCGGTAGTATTTCCAAGCATCAATTTTCATCTTTTTAAAATCACCCATGTATTAATAATACAAAATAGATATGAACTCCCAAATTATGTTTTAAAGAAGAACTTATTGGTATATAATTCATAGATATGATACTAAACCCTACAGTAAAGGAATTCTCAAAACATAAAGACGTTGAAAATACTACATATCTTGGTCTCTTTAAATATATCCTTTGGACATTAAAACTCAATTTCAAACTCCTTCCCACCGTTGTCATACTCCGTACCTTATATACATTCTACACAAATGTAGAACCTATACTACACGGGTATGTATGGGGAAGATTCATAGATACATTAATCGCTAGAGACTTTGATAATCTAAATGGTATCTTCATACTATATCTAGTTATACTTGGACTATCATTTGTATTTGGGGTTGTGAGCAATAGGATTGATGCGTATGGGAAAGTATATTCCATGTTTAGGTATCGAACATTTTTTGCAAATATAATCTCTAAACTTGGTATCCCATCATTAGAGAATGCCCAGATTGGTAATAAGATATTTAGGGTAAATGATTCATACAATGACCTTTGGGGATTAACTCAAAAGGTAAGTAACCTAATATCATTCTTGGTAACTCTAGGCATCTCTATTTCGGTAGTATTAACAGGTAACTATCAATATACATTCATAATACTCTTTGTTGTAATACTTCGTGCAGTATTACATGGGAAAGAACTAAAAGAAGATTGGAAGTTTACATACGACCATACCGAGAATAAAAGGATAGGAGAAGCATTAATCAGTTCCGTGCTAAAGGTAGAGAGTTTAAAAGAGTTGCTACTTTCTGGGTCTAATAATTTCTTTGTAAGAAGATATAAGAGGTTCTACAATTTCTACTACTCTGTAATCGCTAATATGAGGATACGTAAGGGATTGGTTGATACTGTTTTTGAGATAATATTTGTAGTAATCATTGGGCTTCTTCTCGCCTCTTTTATCCAAGGATATATACAAGAGACTGTTACAATAGGTGCTATAACCTTCTATCTTGCAGCATTTAGAACATATATCTCCTCGCTTAAAGGTTTCCTTGCAAGTGTAGTTGTGGTTGGAGAGGCTAAGGATAAGGTAAAGGATGCATATGATCTATCTAATATGGTAATTGAAGATAGTGTACGTGAGAATACCCTTGAAAAAGGTGGTAGGGTAACTATTGAGTTGAAAAATGTAAATTTTGTATACCCAAATAGTACTCATGAGGTTATCTCCGACCTTAACCTAACTATTAAACCTGGAGAGAAGATTGCAATTGTAGGGGAGAATGGTGCGGGTAAAACAACACTAATGAACCTTCTCCTTTCCTTCTACCCTGTTACAAGTGGTCAAATATTAATAAATGGTATAGATATAAATACCCTCAAGCTTAGCTCTTGGTATAGAAAGGTTGGGATGTTGCTTCAATCTTTCAACTCCTATGATTTCATCTCATTACAAGATAATATTACAATGGGTAGGAAGAAGAATGGTAGGTTGGATAAGGTTATAAAGATGTTTGATATTGATGAGATTATGGGTAAGTATAGTTTTGGTCTTGACCAACTCCTTAGTCCGAAATATACAAATGGTATATCTCCTAGCGGTGGTCAGTGGCAGAAGATTGCAATGGCAAGAACTCTCTTTAGAAACACTCCTGTAGTTATACTTGATGAACCAACCTCAGCGATGGATCCAGTTTCTGAGTCTAGAATATTTAGTAACTTGTTTGAGGATTTAAAAGAGAAGACAGTTATTATTATTTCTCATAGGTTCTCTACGGTTAAGAAGGCAGATACTATTATTGTTATGAAAGAAGGTAGGATTGTGGAGAAGGGTAGTCATGCACAACTACTTAAGTTAGATGGTATATATGCTAG
>CAZUOO010000024.1:7992-11699 GCA_964621555.1 uncultured Candidatus Saccharibacteria bacterium
TCCTCTATCTCTAGAAGACGGTTGTATTTAGCTAACCTCTCGCCTCTATCAGGACCACCAAACTTACTCTGACTAGCACCTGTACCAACCACAAGATCAGCTATCATATCATCATTAGTCTCTCCCCCTCTGTGAGATATAACTGCACTCATACCAGACTTATGCGTTAATCTAATTGCATCTAAGGTCTCTGATACTGTACCAATCTGATTAAGCTTTATCAAGACACTATTCATAGCCTTAAGATTAATACCTTTGGTTATTCTTTCTACATTGGTTGTTAATAGGTCATCACCCACTATCTGATACTTATCTCCTGCCTTTCTCATTAAAAACTGCCATCCTACCCAATCAGACTGATCAAAGGTATCCTCTACAGAGAACATTGGATACCCCTTAAACCATTCTAATTGTTTCTCCAACCATTCAGTCCTACCCAATTCTAGGCCTTCTCTTTTGAGGATATACTTCTCAGAAGCTTTATCGTAGAACTCGGAGGCTGCTACATCTATAGCCAATCTAAAATCAATGTATGGCTTATACCCAGCTTTCTCTATGCCTTGAAGAATTATCTCAAATGCCTCTTTATTGGATTTTAATTCACTAGGAGCATATGCTCCCTCAAATCCCACGTTAGCACTATATCCTTTCTCTACTAGTATGTCGTGAATAGCATGGAATATCTCAGCACCTGCTCTAAGTTTCTCTTTAAAGTTTACAAACCTAAATTCATCTGGCACTACCATATACTCCTGGAAATCTGTAGCCCAGTTACCGTGTAAACCACCTTCCATTACGAGTATCATTGGATTTGGTAGTTTTAAATCAGATTTATGATAGTTGTCGTTAGTATATATTTTGGCGAAGTATTCGTAGAGAGGTATCCCTTTATCTAATGCTGTAGCTCTACAGAATGCCATAGAGAGAGAGAGTATTGAGTTACCTCCTAGGTTCTCTTTTAGTTTTGTTCCATCAAGATCAATTAGGAACTTATCGAACTCTTCCTGTGTTTTAAACTCCTTATTTACAATCTCTTTTTTAATCTGTTTGTTTACAATATCTACTGCTTTAAGCACTCCCTTACCTCTGTACCTAGATTTATCTCCATCTCTCATCTCATGTACCTCAGTGTCCCCAGTTGAGGCTCCTGATGGTACTTCTCCTTTTGCTTTAACTCCACTATCAAGTGTAATGGTTGTAGATATTGTTGGGTATCCTCTTGAATCTAGTATCTCAATTGCTTTTACGTCTTTAATTCTCATGTTGGGCAGTGTATTTCCTATTTATTTAAGTCTAGAATGAAGCTTGAGTTTGTACCTGTCATTACCTCTGGAAGAATACCGTTCCATTTCTCTAGGTATAGCTTCTTGATTAGGTTATCACTAAGGGTGGCTTGTTGTAGTCTCTGTGCTTCTGCTTCACCTTGTGATTTTGTAATTAAGGCCTTTTTCTTGAACTCCTCCTGTTGTGCCTTATACTCTTCTGTAGCTATCTTTTCCTTCTCTATCTGCTTCTGCTCTATGATTGTGATGTACTCATCCTGGAAAGATATTGATCTAATACCAAACTCATCAAGAATTATTCCATTCTCTTCAAAGCTAGGTGTTAGTTTCTCTGCAATCTGCTCGGATACTTCCTGTATATTACCCGTATACAAATCGAGTGCGGAGAAGCTTCTAGGCATATTTCTTGCCCATATTCTTGAGTCTGTTTTTACAATCTTCTCTACAACCTCAGATTCGGTTCCTAGTCTTTCTGCAATCTCCTTCACTTTTGTAGGGTTGATTGAGAACCTAACTGTATATCTAACAGAGATCTGCTGTCCATCCTTTGTTGTTGTATCAACCGCATAGTCTTGATAGTTGGCGTGAGATATACTATTCGCCATTACATCTGGGGCAAGTGTCTCATATATGATCTTCTGTGTTCTATATACCAATACCTTATCTATTAAAGGTATCTTTACATGTAGTCCTGGTTTAGCAGGGTTCCCTACAATCTGTCCGAACCTAGTTACCACACCAATTGTTCCATAGTTGATGCTATAGAAGGTGGAGGAGAGTATCATAATGATACCTGCAATTGCTGCTCCTGCAATTACAATCGTTTTTGGATTAATACCTTTCACGTTTTTTGAGAATAATAAGTTAGTTATATATTGTTACATTAAATCATTGTTGAACGCAATTGTTTTTGGTAGAATGTGCACAAGCCGAGGTGGTGAAATTGGCAGACACGCTACCTTGAGGTGGTAGTGGGAGTTAAATCCCTTGCAGGTTCAAGTCCTGTCCTCGGCACCATATACATATACTCCCCATTTAGATAGTTAACTGACATATTTACATGGCAAGATCCATTTCCCGATTTCAAGCCCTTGTGATAGTTACCTCAGGTGTTGCCGGGTTCGTGTATGGTGTAGATCAAGTTGCAAAATCAGTGCTCAGAGGTGAATACGATGATCTTGAACATGGAGATTTCATTCTGGCTGATACTAATCCCGATATTCCTACCTCATACTATATTCATGATCCATTTGGAATTATAACTGAGTCTGAAATTTCTGATATAGCCCCACGATTAATACATCACCCATACTCTACCGAACGACCCAGAAATGAGGTAGTAGGTACTGAATCTCAAATGCAATGGGAATACAACTGGTCTCATTTAAGAAATCCTAATGAATTATCTCCAGATATTCTAAACCTAACTCCGTATGCGTATATCGATGTCCATGAAATTCCAGTGTTAGCAAAACTAGAAAGTCTTTTAGTACCAGGTATGGAGAATATATTGTTAGAATCAATTCTTAGTGAGTTTCCAGCATGTACTAAGTTTGATGTATTTCCTCTCACTCTACTTAATCAAGGAGACTATGGAGAACGAGTTGAAGAGCTTTTCAATGCTAATATGGAACTTAATACTATCCGTGAAAGAATGTCTAATATGATTGGGGCGTACGAGAATCATGTTGCTAATAATCCTCTTGATGAACGAAATCCTATGATTACTTCTAGAGCAGAGAAGCTTAGGATTTATGCGGCAGAAATATATTCAAAATACATATATCCTGTTCAAATGGAGCTTATGTGCAGGACCTCTCTTCTGAACCTGATTTTTGAAAGAGACGCACATTTGGATGTAAATGCGTTCGAAAATTATCTTTTGCATGAAGTCCCGGATGCACATTGTTTCAGGTGGGTTTCAAATATAATTTCAATTCTTTCTCAAATTACAAATAGGCCTGAGATTTCACCTGTCTTTAAAAACAGTGATGGTTTTGTATTTAGTAAGGTGAGGGGAGAGTTTCCAAGCTTAAATAATTTTAGTGAGTGGTTTAGAGATTACTCTAATGATGCAGGTTGGGAGAGGATGAGTGGTATCTCATATGATGAGCTTCGAGAAAAAGCAAGGGGAAAGTTGATTGTAGCTATTACTTATGATGAATTTGGGGCAGACCATTCTGTAGTTCTAAGAAACATAGATTTAGGAGATGGAAGTGGGGGTAGATTGTGTAGAGCTCATTTAAATGGTAGTGTCCCTAGCGGTACTATGTACGATTTTCTACCTCCAGATTATTCATATTTTACCTCTAATACAACAGAGTTCTATTCAATTGACATTCTTTAACCAAAGGAGAGTTATGGGTGACTGTTGTACATATGATGAATTTGCAATATAATAACTAGTATTAGATTAGGGCGATT
>CAZUOO010000025.1:0-11455 GCA_964621555.1 uncultured Candidatus Saccharibacteria bacterium
CTATCTACATTATGAGCTGTACTTTAATTGACATGTACTGTATTCCTTGTTATTAATTAGTGTATAAACTGCCTAAATTAATCGTTGCTATTTATGTCTAAACTGCCTGACCATGTAGGTATTGATTTTGGAAACCATTCCGTTAAAGCTGTGGAACTTAAAGGCGCTGGTACTTCTAGCGTGGAGCTTATTAACTTCGGTAGTCAAAGAACTCCTCATGGAGTTATTAATAGTGAGGACGAGCTACACCAAAACCAGCTTGCAGATGCTGTTAAGACACTGTTTTCAACTGCAAAGATGAGGAATAAGCTGGTGGTGATGGCATTGCCAGAGTCTTCTGTGTTTACACGATTCTTAGAATTTCCTGGGGTTAAAGAGGATGAATTAGAGAACGCTGTATACTATCAAGCTAAAGAGTATATTCCAATGTCTATAGATGATGTGCAGATGAGTTACGTGTCACTGGGTTTTAACCAGGAGAAGAATGCTTTCAAGGTTTTGCTAGTGGCCGCACCTAAAAAGGTGATACAGATATATTTAAATGTTGCTGAGAAGGCAGGATTGCAACCAATAGCTATTGAAACTGAGTCTGTAGCAATGGGAAGAGCTATGTTCAAATCTAGTGGTATGAAGCACGTTGTAATGTTGGATTTTGGAGCTACAAGTACCGATATGAGTATTATGTTAGATGGGCAGTTGGTATTCTCTCAAAGTATTGCTATTGGTTCTGATTCCCTGACACAGGCAGTTGTGAATAAGTTTAACTTTGAGTATCAACAGGCGGAAGAGTATAAAAGAAACTATGGTGTGGTAGAAGGTATCTTGGAAGGAAAGATGTACGCAACTCTCTCCCCTATCCTCGAGGCATTGATGAATGAAGTTCGAAGGGGTATTGAGTTCTATAAGAATAAGACGTTGGCTGCCGCTCCTAGCAATGTATTGCTTAGTGGAGATGGAGCTTTGCTTCCAGGATTAGCCGAGTATATTTCAAAAGGGTTGGGTGTGAGTGCAATGCTTTCAGATCCTTGGAAGGGAATTATAGTTCCAGATAAATTTAGAAATATTGTAACTAAGAGTGCGTCGTCATACTCTGTTGCAATCGGATTAGCATTAAAAGATGAGTAGTAAAGGAAAAGCTCCTGAGAAGGAGAAGAAAAAAATAGCAGAGAATATTAGTACGGGTGTTTCAATCAACTTAATCCCTCCAAAAACAGAGGTAGAGGTTAAGATTGAGACTCGTAAGGTCTCTTTGAATATGAGTGCGGCGCTCGCCCTACTCTTTCTTTTCATTCTTTCCATATCAATTATTGGCTTCAATTTGGTTTCTAAGCTCGAACTGAACAATAAAAAGAAGGAATTGCAAGCTATGGAGCAGAGTATTCGTGCAAGAGGAGAAATCATCTCTTCGAATGATGAGATATTAAGAAGGGTTAAGTTGTACAATAGTATTGAGCAGACCACATACTCTACCAAGGAAGTTATAGAATACTGGGAATCTGTTTCGTCAGGTCTAGGTACAATTTCTGAGGTTAACCTAACTCAAGGTATGAACTTTGAAGTTTCTGGGGTATCCTCTTCCTTAAAAGATGTCTCTAAACTTTGGTATTTGCTTGGTAATGATGCAAAAATTGAAAGCTTGGATTTGAAGAATGTTGTTAAAGACGGTACTAGTGTAAGGTTTAATTTCGAGGGTAGGCTTAATTTTAAAGAGTTTTCTAAGAATGCCAGAAGTTAAGGTGGAGGAAAAAAAGGTTGAGGAGCAGAATGTGCCAGTAACCACTGAGTCAGTTGCAACTCAAGCAACATTGGCTGAGAAGAAACAACGAACTGGAGTTATATCAGAACTCCGTAATCTTCAACAGGATGTTAAGCACTTTAGAGCTTCGGATCTGGTGGTCCCAATTCTAAGCTTGATCTTTCTAGCTCTATTAACAATTTTTGTGTATGTGCCTATGGTTTCTTCTGCGGTTGAATCTAGGCAGGAGAGAGATGAAATTTCAAAGAAGATAACTAGGTTGGAGAACGTTCAGAGGGAGATTGGGAAGATTGATGTAGGTAGGCTACAGCAGGATCTTTCCGTATCTCGTAGTGTAATACCGTTTTCGTTGCAGGTTTCAGATTTCATCCTCTATTTAAATGAACAAGCAGAGGATAAAGGGTTGGCGTTTAGAGAGATATTAGCAGGAGATATACAAATTAGAGGTCGTGGGGAGCAAAGGGATGTAGATCCTGTTATTAAAGGTGTTAGCGGTCCGTTGAAGTATATTGGTAGTCAGTCTGATATTGTTGAATTCTTAGACGAGGTTCAAAACGTTTCTCCATATATTATCTCTGCGGATAGTGTGGAGATTAAGAAGTCTCAGGATTCAAATGATTGGGAATTGTCCCTGCTCATCACAGGGTATTACTTAAATCAGTCGGCATTACCTAAGGTTGATATCTATCTTCCATTTGCATCATATGCACAGTATGAGAGTGTTCTAAATGTATTTTCAGAGAAGTCGTTGAATAAGTAATAAGAGAGGTGTTTAAAAAATAATACTCTTGTTTACTACGTTGATTCTTCCTAAGTGTGAGGTTATAGCTCGTCGTTGAGCATATCTTCATCAGATGCACTCTCAACTTCTGTTCTTACTTCTTCTTTAACAGGTTGATTGTTTGGTCTCTGATCTTCTTCTACAAGTACCTTAACTCTTTTATCGTTTCTGATTGCACTTATTGTGAGGAGATCTCTAATTGCGTTAATTGTTCTACCTTTTCTTCCGATTACAACACCTTTATCTTGTTCTGAAACGTCTATATTCAATATCATTAACCCTGGGAAATCTACGCTTTCTTTCTCTGTTACTACTACTTCGTCTGGGTTATTAACGATTGACTTAACGATATATTCTAATAATTCTTTCATTTAGATGTTTTCTATCAAATTATGCTTCTTTGGCAGCCTTTTTGCTCTTTCTGCCTTTAGAAAGGGTTGAACCTTTCTTTACACTCTTTAATATACCACTTTTTACGAGGTAATGTGCAACAGTTTCTGTAGGTTGTGCTCCTTTTCTGATCCACTCTTTTGCTTTCTCTTCATCTATTGTGAAGGTGGATGGCTTTGTTCTTGGGTTGTAATATCCCAACTCTTCAATTGCCTTTCCACTTCTATTTGATGTTGAAGGGATTACAACTATTCTGTAATGTGGTTCACCCTTTTTTCCTGTTCTTTTTAGTCTTATCTTTATCATAATGTGGTTATTGTAACAAATGATTTCAGGTAATTCAAGCTCCCTGTGTATTTTCTTTTTTATTTAGTTTATCAAGTGCGCTTGAAGCAGCTTGTTCCTCGGCCTTCTGTTTGCTAGCCCCTACCCCATTTCCCATCTCTGTATCATTAATATATACAGCCATGGTAAAGGTTTTACTGTGATCAGGGCCCTCTTCAGATACTACTTTATATGTTGGTGTTACTTTGTATATTTCTTGTGCAATCTCTTGAAACTTTGTTTTAGGATCTATGTCTAATCTCTTTTCTACAATTTCAGATATAATTGGTATTAATGTTTTACCTATGAATTCTACACATACTTCGAAACCTTGGTCTAGGTATATTGCTCCTAGTACTGATTCAAATGTATTAGCAAGAAGGTAGTCCTTTTCCCTACCACCCGTATTTTCCTCTCCAACTGACATACTTAGGTAGTTGCCATATCCTAATTGTTTTGCAACCCTCGCAAGTGTCTCAGTTCGAACTGTAGCGGCTCTAAAGCTTGTGAGCTCTCCCTCTGGCCTGTCGTTGTATGTTCTGAATAGGTGTTCGGAAATTATGAGCTCTAAAACTGCATCTCCAAGGAACTCTAATCTCTCGTTGTGGCTCTTTTGCTCAGTTTTTTTAACTTCGTTCACATATGATCTATGGGTGAAAGCTTCCTCAAAGAGAGTGATGTCGTTGATTTTTGTAATTCCTATGGATTTTAGGAAGTCGGATAGCTCCATTATTGTTGTTCTTTCTTAATTATTTCATATATAGCTCCAAGTACTCCGTTTACGAACTTGTCGCTGGCATTTCCTCCGAAGTCTTTTGCTAATTCAATTCCTTCGTCTATTGCAACTTTAGGAGGAGTTATTTTGGCAATGAATCCTTCTAATATTGCAATCCTAAGGATTACTAGGTCAACTCTTTTAATCTGCTCTATTGGCCACTGTGGGGCATATTTTCTAATTACGTTGTCTATCTCCTCCCCATTGTTCTTAATCCCTTCTACGATTGTATTGAATAGCTTTCCATCGAATTTCTCAATTTCATCTATCTCTGCAATCTCGTCTTCTGTGTATTGAAGTCTCTCCCCAATTGTTGGGTCTGTTTTGAAGTCTATTGAAAATAGGTATTGTAGGGCAAGTACCCTTGCGAGATGTCGTGGGTCAGTAGCTTTCTTCATTACTATTTTTTTGCTTCAGTTTTCTTAGGTTCTTCTTTCTTTACTGAACCGTAGAAACCACAATACTCACAGGCAAAGTGTGATCTTTTAGTCTTCTTACATTTTGGGCATAGTCCCAATGATGGTGCTGTAAGGGTGTCTTGTGATCTTCTTCTATTTCTTCTACCTATAGAGATTTTTCTTTTTGGAAGTGCTCCCATTTATTCTGTATACGCTTTAGATTAACGAGTTTATTATATGGAAAATTGGAATTATATGCAACTTATTCCCTATATTATCCAACTCTCCTTTATTTTTATTGTTTCTCCAGCCTTCTTCTTATTCTCAATTATATCACCTGCTATCTTACCTTCTACATTCTCCTGTATGTATCTTTTAATAGGTCGTGCACCTAAAGCTGGGTCATATGCCTTATTGGCTATTAACATTGGTATTGTAGCTTCCCATGTAAGGGTGAGGCCTTGATCTGAAAGTCTATTACGAAGCTCGTTTAGAAGCAAGGTGGTTATTTGCGATAGTGTATCTATTGATTGAGGAGAGAATACTATTATACTGTCAAACCTATTGAACATCTCAGGCCTAATTCTCTGTTTAAGTTCAATCATAACTAGGTCTTTTATCTGTTCCCAAAGCACGTTCTCATCAAAGTTCTTCATAATTATGTCACTAGCTATGTTACTGGTACAGATAATTATGGTGTTCCTAAAGTTGATGCTCTCACCATTTATACTTGTGAGGTGTCCCTCGTCAAATATCTGTAGGAAGAGATCCAATACCTGTGCATTAGCTTTCTCAATCTCATCGAATAGAACGACTGTGTATGGATCTTTCTTCACCTTGTCTACCAAACTAATTCCTTCTCCACCTGTTCCAGAGCCCCCTAGAAGTCTGCTAACGCTTCCCTCATCTTGGTACTCAGACATATCAATTTTAATTATATCCGATCTCGCTCCAAAGAATTCCTGTGAGAGTACTTTACCTAGGTGTGTTTTTCCCACTCCTGTGGGCCCAATGAAAAGGAACGTGCCGATTGGTTTATTAGGATTTCTGATTCCAGTTTTAGACCTTTTTATGGCGTCTACAACAGCTTTGACGGCGTCACCCTGCCCTATTACTTTCGAGGTTATCTTTTCTTCTAGCTTAATGAGTTTATCTACGTCTAGTGAGGATACGGACTCTACATCTATATTGGTTTGGATTGAAACTATCTTTGCTATGTGTTCATCCGTGAGTGTTGATACCTCATTTGATTGTGCCCATGAGCAGGCCGACTCAAGTATATCAACGGCGCTATCAGGAAGCATACGGTCGTGTACATACCTTTGTGCAAGTTCAGAGGCTGATGTTAGTGCCGATGTAGTGATGTATAGGTTGAATGATTCTTCGAAAGTTTGTACCTTGCTCTGAAGTATCATAACTGTATCTGTTTGATTTAGTTCTTTAACTTCGATGTTGTTGAAACTCTGCCTGAAGCTTTCGTTTGTATAGAAGTATCGCTTATAGTTGCTGTAGTTGACTGTACCAATAACGGGGAATCGGCTTTCTAGGATGTATGGAAGAATTATACTTGCAATCGATTGTCCAGACTCCTCTGCCTTGGCGGGTATTAGTTCTTGTAGTTCATCGATGTATAGTATGGTATTACCTGCAGACATTAGTTCTTGCATCGCACGTTTTACTACACCTTCCAAGTTCTTATTGCTTGAGGCATATGCAATCATGCCATTTAAATCTAGTTGTACTATACGTTTTCCAAGGAGTTGTGGAGATACATCACCATTGTTTATTCTCTGAGCAAGTCCTTTGATTAAACTGCTCTTCCCTACCCCAGGATCACCGATTAATAGCGCGTTTCTTTTACCGACCTTCCCTATTATAGAGACCAACTCTTCTACTTCTTCTTGGTGGCCAATTCCGAACTTCTCGAAGCTGTTGGCTACTTCTTCGTTTATCTCCCTGCTAAATTGGTTGAGTATGAAGGTGTATCCGTATACCCAGCTTTTCGCGATTCCGTTTGTTTTATTGTAGTTTACATTGGGGTCGAAGTATGTTCTATGTTCTTTACTTATTAGGTCCCTTTCATAGATGTAACTTAATCTAAGGGTTCTAATTGTGGAGTTTCTTTTTCTAATCTCTTTCTCAATACCTGGGAGGACTGTGGTGAGAGAGAGAAATAGGTGGGCGGGGTCAATTCTTGCTGATTCAGTTAGCAGAGCTTCTTGGGTGGCGTATAGGAAGAGGCTTCTTAGGCTTTGTAGATCTATATCTTCAATCCCTTTATATATGCTTTTATCTGTTTTTAGCTGATTACTTAGATCTTCAAGGTTGCTTCTTTTGAGCATTCTCTGTACGAGAGGGTCTTCTACCAAATACTGTGTAATGGTGGTCATATCAAACTTATTCTGTTCCAAATATTCTAGGTACTCTAGTGTCTCTTCTGATATAAAGTCGGAGATATTAAGGTGGGAGTATCTACCGAATTTGATATCTCCATCCCTTATCTGGTCTAGTTCAACATCGCTGATTGTTTTTATTGTGGGTAGCTTATGAGAACCTGTGTATCCTCTATATGTAGCAAACCAGAGTAGTATTACACCTAGAGTGGCGAGCCAGAATATTGTATTGATTATATTGTTTGGTACAAAACTTTCTAAGGTTACTAGGTATGTGTTGTTGCCAAAGATCTTCATTAGGTAGCCAAGTGATACTACAATTCCAGGGATAATTATTGTATTGGCGAGTTTTCTTTGTATGCTTTGGTATATATTGAAGTTTGAAAACTGTCTCACACTTTTGAGAATATCTAGCTCGGAAATGGTGAGGACATTATCACGAGTTACCATGAATTGTTGCAGGTTTTTATCCCCTATCAATGGGTATTTATTTTTAATAATAGTGTATTTGTTATTATCCCTATTGTGGTATCCATACACTATTTTGTTGCTGTGCTCCAGTTCTAAAGACATCTATCTAAGTGGTGAAATTATAGTCATAATTAAAGATATTATTGGTATTGATACCCAAAATATGAGAAGTGTGAGGTATCCTGTGGTGGTTATGGCAATTAGCAGAAGACCGATAGGGATGAAGATTAGTCGTGCAATTATTCCTATCATATATCCAACAAAGTGTTTGTCTCTGTGCCATGGTACGAAGAAGTATCTAATTAGGAATGATGTGGAGAATCGATCGTCTATTATATCTATGAGGCGAATATACTGCTTGATGAATATAATTGGTTGTTTAATGTACCACCATCCTATGAAGTCTTTTACTGTATTTACCACAAATTGATATGGGCTAATACTATCCGCAATTTCTTTGGGGTTGAATAGGTCCATTTTTCTATTGATTGTAAGGGCAGTCATATCGTATACAGTTTATTATAACTGAGGTATTATATCAATTATAGTTGATTATATATAAATATAGGTTCTTAAATTACTATGGCATATGAAACGTTTCAGAAATATTTAGATAGTATTGGGTCAAATATAGAGATTATGGTCTCTGATGAACCAACTAAGACTGCAGTACAAGCGGCTGAGGTTCATAGCGTTCCCGTTTCCAATATCGTTAAGTCACTTCTAGTGAGGGTTAATTCCGAATATCTTCTATTTTTGGTTCCAGGGGATAGGCGCTTGGATTTGGAGGATATTAAGAAAAGGTTCACTGCTGATACGGTGCGAATGGCGGATGCCGGTGAAGTGAAAGATATTACAGGATACTCAATTGGAGGTGTACCACCCTTTGGTCATAGGCAGAAATTGCGTACTTTTATTGAGGAGGGATTTAATTCCAAAGAAATGGTGGTGGCAGCGGCTGGAAGTGGTAATAGTGTATTTAAGATTAAACTAGAAGAGTTACTTAAGCATATCTCTTAGTCTCATTGGTGTGTTTCAATGTATAATATAGATCATGAATAGTAATCAGAATATTTGGAATGAACTTAAGAGGCCCTTTTTTGTACTAGCACCTATGGAGGATGTTACCGATACTGTTTTTAGACAGGTAGTAATGGATATAGGTAGGCCAGATCTATTTTTCACCGAGTTTACAAGTGTAGAGGGACTGTGTTCTAAGGGCTCAGATGCCGTTATGCAAAGGCTTAAGTATCTTCCCACTGAGAAGCCTCTGATTGCACAGCTTTGGGGGATTAATCCTGGCAATTTTGAGAAGGCCGCAAGTATAGTTCATGGGCTTGGTTTTGATGGTATTGATATAAATATGGGTTGTCCTGTGAGGAAGATTATTAGAAATGGTGGGTGCTCGGCATTGATTAAGACCCCTACTCTTGCTAAAGAGATATATGAGGCGACAGTGGTTGGGGGGAAGGGGCTACCAGTTTCAGTTAAGACTAGGATTGGGTTTAAGAGTATTCAGACAGAAGAGTGGATTGGTGAGGTTTTGAGCTGGAAACCTGCGGCATTAACCGTACATGGAAGAACGGTTGCGGAGCTTTCAAAGGTGCCATGTCATTGGGATGAGATTGTGAAAGCGGTTGAACTGAGGAATAGTATATCTCCAAGTACTGTTATGGTTGGTAATGGTGATGTTAATAGTATGGATCAGGGTATGGAATATCATCGTACATATGGTGTTGATGGGGTTATGATTGGGAGAGGTATTTTCGAAAATCCCTGGGTTTTCAATAGTGATGAGTGTAACATTGACCATTCATTGGAAGTTAGGTTAGGGCTAGTGTATAGGCATGTGATGTTACATAGAGAGACGTGGGGTGATACACATAACTTCAATCCATTAAAGAAGTTTTTTAAGATGTATATCAAAGGGTTTGATGGTGCAGCACAGCTTAGAGATCAGATGATGAGATTGAACAGTGTGGATGAGATTCTAGATTTTATATTAAAGTTCAGAGGTCTTTAAATAGTATCCATAGTCATATTTCGTATATATAACGCTTGTTCCCCATTCTCTTTTGAACTTTGCCCTAAGTCGGCTTATGGTTACTTTCATTCCATTTTTGCTAGGCCTTTTCAGAGTGTAGCTATTGAATGACATGATTATATTATCTAGTGGGCAGTACCTGCTCCCATTTGAAAGTATGCATAGCATTATGATTGCTTGATGCCTAGTGAGGCTAACTGTATTTAGTTTGTAGCTAAATGCTCCTTTCTTTGAATCCAACGTAAACTCTCCTTTCCTATATACATCTTTGTTGTTGCTAAGAGGGAGGAGTTTGTCGATTCTAATAATTAACTCTTCGAAGAAGAAAGGTTTGGGTAGGTAGTCGTCGGCTCCGGTATTGAATGCAATGAGTCGGTCGACAATTAAGGCCCGCTTGCTTAGCACTATTACCTTGGTGTCACTATGGTCTTCTTTGATGATTCTACATAGGTCAATGCCATTGCCATCTGGTAGTCCAATATCTAGGCAGGCTACGTCAATGTGTAACCTGTTAATTTCATGTATGGCGGTTTTGAAGTTTGATGCCAATATGGTGTGGTAGTGTTTTGCTAGATGGGTGTTGATTAAGCCCCTTAGCTTGTTGTCATCCTCAACAATTAATACGGTGGGTTTTAAGTCCATATCGTATTATATATCTTAATGGTTACAAGATTGTTACAAACCTTAGAATATTGCTTTTATATCACTATCTTCTAATGTTGATTGGATCCCTTTTTCCATATCTTTTAACATCCATTTCCCATCAATAGTGAATACTACATATCTAACTCCTCGCTTGTTTGCACTGCTGAGAACCTTTTTCAGGTCTTCCGTTTTCAACTGTGTTTCCACTTTCTTCCCTTGCTCTCTCATAGTCTGAGCTATTTTTAAGGATTTGACGAGATCTTTCTCGTTTTCTAAGGCAATCAATACATCTATATTGGATTTATATTCTGGAATTAGGTTGTATGTATCGAGGTAGTCAAGCATAGTTACACTTCCCCACCCTATTCCAAAAGCAGGTAGTTTTTCTTTATCGAATATCTCAAGTAGGTCATCGTATCTTCCACCTCCAAACATGGCTCTTGGGTTTTTGTCTCCTCCTACATCAAACATTTCAATCACTGTACCCGTGTAGTATGTGATTCCTCTCATGATGTATGGCTTGAACTCGAAGTTGTTTAGCCCTAGCTCTTTGACCATAGCAAATAGTTCTACTAGCTCTTTGGCACCCCTACTTTTATCCTTTAATCCTTCTATATAGTTGATATCTTGGTTTAAGAAATCGATTAGCTTGCCCACTTGAAGTTTGTCTAATCCAACATCTTCAAGGTATTTAGGGTATTCATCCCTTTTTATTTTGGTGTAGTTGTCGATGGCTCTGGCTACCTTTGGGATGTCTTCACTCTTTATCTTAAGGATTTCTGTAAACACATAGTCCATTAGGTATCTATTATTTACATATACTTTCCAGCTATTCTTTGGGGCTTTCAGCTTCTCCATTACAGAGTTTATATACTGAAATATCTCTATCTCTGCTCCCATTTTGTCTATACCGAAGATGTCTATGTTAAGCTGGAAGAATTCTCTAGATCTACCTCGTTGTGGTTTCTCATATCTATAGAATTTGTCTATACTAAACCATCTGATTGGTTTAGGTATCTGTTGGAACTTAGCTGCAATTATTCTCGCGAGTGACGGTGTCATTTCCGGTCTTATGGCTACTTCCCTTCCTCCCTTATCTACGAAATTGTATAGCTGTGTGTTAGCTAGTTCGTCACCGGACTTAGCTCTGTAGATCTCTGCATTTTCTAGTATAGGTGTGTCGTACTCCTGGTATCCAAATTCATATGCGGTTTCTCTCCATATATTAAAGAGGTAGTCGCGTTTAAACATGTCCTCAGGGTAGTAGTCTTGTGTTCCTTTGTACGGTTGTGTACTTAGTTTGTATTTATTCATAGTATTAAAAGTATATCATAGTTTATATCGTGTAAAGAGAGATTGAAATTGTGTTTGTATATGAGATCAAGACGTGGTTACGCCTTATGATGCTTTGTAGTATGTAGTTTTAAAGCAATGGTTCTCATACTTTATTATATTATATATGGAGGGAATAGTAAAAG
>CAZUOO010000026.1:0-8540 GCA_964621555.1 uncultured Candidatus Saccharibacteria bacterium
AAGCTTGAGATGTTGGTTATAGTTACAGCATGCTTCTTTGTTATTATTTTAGAGATGATTAATACTAGTATCGAAAGGGTGTTGGATGTAATGTATCCCGATGAGAATGAGGAGGTTGGGTTGATAAAGGATATTATGTCTGGGGTTGTATTACTTGGTTCTCTGCTTGCTGTAGCGGTAGGTATTATTATTCTCTACGAACCATTTATTGAGTTTATACTTAAGCTGGTTTAGTATAGTCCTATACGTAGGAATGGATTTGTAGTGTCTAAATAGTCAAACATAATTACACCACCATTTGGGATTATTTCAAGGCTAAAGATATCCCTAGGTAGTATATCTAAAGGTTTACTGTATTCAGAAGCAATAATGATTCCTGTGTGAATATGCCCATTATCTAGGAGGTTTGTGAGTGGTATAACTAGCCTATTCAACTTATTTTTATGTAGAATAATTTGACCTTCAGTTCCAAGTAGAATTACAAATGCATCATATTCAAGTGGAAAAATATTTCCATAATATAGATGACTAGGCACTACATTTTTTGTATCTCCATTTGATAGCTCATAAAGCCTACGTCTCTCAATCGATTCAATCTCTTCAATTAGATCTTCTATGATTTGGGGCTCTTGAATAACTAATTGTGCATCAAGTAAGGGGGTGAATTGTTCTAGAGATCTATACATATCTTGGATATTATATCCTATATCTGTTAAACTATCGCAGTTAATATAAACATTAATAGTATGACAAAAATAATCCACGAACGAACTTTAGTGATTTTTAAACCCGATGTAGTACAAAGACAGATAGTAGGGGAATTTATTTCTAGGTTTGAGAAGAAGGGATTCAAAATTGTTGGAATGAAGCTAGTTTGGGCGAAAGAGGAGCTTGTAGCGAAGCATTATGTGGATGATGAAAGTTACCTCAAAGAGGTAGGGGATAAAGCAGTCTCAAACTCTCTTGCAAGAGGTGAAAAGATTACCGAAACAGATCCAATAAAAATTGGACAGAGGGTAAGGCAATGGAATATTGATTACCTTATTTGTGGTCCTGTTCTAGCAATTGTGTTGCAGGGGCCTACAATTGTTGAGGCTGTTCGAAAGATTGTTGGATCTTCTAATCCTCAAAATGCAGATGTCGGAACTATTAGAGCTGATTACTCTCCTGACTCCTTTTTACTTGCAAATGAACAGGGGCGTACTACAAGGACTTTAATTCATGCTTCCGATAGTGTTGAGAACGCAAACAGAGAAATTAAGCTCTGGTTTAGTGATAGTGAGTTATGTGATTACGAAACAGCGATGGAAAAAGTTCTATTTGATGCAGGATGGACATCTCGAAAGTAGTTAGTTCACATAATATTCATACTAGTTAGATACAATATATGTATCTAATATATATTCATATTCTATACGAAAAGGGATATTGTTTATGCATTCATAGATGCACAAAATCTACATTTAGGGTCCAAAGCTGATGTTTACAGTAATCAAGGAGGGTTAATCCGTGGCGGAGTAATTATAGATTATAGTAGATTAATAAATCATCTTAGATATCGATTTTGTGTTACAACATGTTTCTATTTCATTGGATATATTCCTGACAATCAGCGGATGTATAGGGAGTTTGAATCGTATGGTTATAAAATAATCTTCAAAAAATCCCAAAGATACTTAGAAAATGGAAAGGTTACATTTAAGGGAAATGTAGATGTAGAACTTTCTGTTAAAACGGTTATTGAAATGGTTAACTATGATAGGGCTATTATCATTACTGGAGATGGAGACTTTCATTATTTAATAGAATATCTAGCCCTTAAGGGTAAATTATATAAAGTTATAATTCCGAATAAGTTTCGGTTCTCATCATTATTAAGAGAATTTGGCCCCGCGTTAGAATACATTGACGATATGCGTGTGAAGATTGAAAAGAAAGGGAGGGCAATCCCGCAGTCTGGTTAACTTTTGGTAGTCCCTCCATGGTGATACTTAATTATACCAAGTAGTGGGGGTGGGGTAAATAATATTCTCACTAATCTAAAGTCTCTAATTCACCTAATATTCATACTAGTTAGATACAATATATGTATCTAATATATTTTCATATTCTATACGAAAAGGGATATTGTTTATGCATTCATAGATGCACAAAATCTAAACTTGGGGGTTAGGAATGATATCTACAATAGGAAGGGTGAAATTATTCACAAAGGTTGGAAGCTAGATTATAGAAAGTTATATATACTTCTTAAACACAAGTATCGGGTCAGTAAAGTTTATATGTTTTTAGGGCTCGTAGAAGCGAATCGATTACTATATGAAGAGCTTAAGAGTATCGGGTACTCTCTTATCTTTAAAAAGACATTGGAGGTTAGGAAAGAAGGAAAAGTATTTGTTAAAGGTAATGTTGATGTAGAATTATCAATATATTGCTCAGCAATCTATTATGGGCAATACGATAAAGCTGTTGTAATTTCAGGAGATGGAGACTTTTCCCTATTATATGATTTCTTAATTATCAACTCTAAAAATTGAAGTCGATAATTATACCTAATAGGTACTCATATTCTTCTTTGTTAAAAGACTATCAGTTATATTTAGATTTTATAACTTGGCATAGGGGAAAGTTGGAGAAGAAAAAGGTGGGCATAAATCCTAACAGACGTACTGAAAGGGGAGCCCACCATCATGATACTTAATTATACCAATTAGTGGGGGTGGGGTAAATGGATGTATTAACTCTCTCGTAATTATCTCGATAGGGTAATTCCTAGGAATACAACCATTATTATAAATAGTATTGTGAATAATAATGTATGAGCTTTATAATATTTGGAATGATTTGCTAAAGTTGCAATCTCAATTACCTCAATCGATTTAGCCTTACTCTCTAATGTCTCAACTTCCTTGGTCTCTGTTTTAAATACAAAGAATATTAATAGAGTTGATACCAATGCAATAATACCGGAGATAATTGCACTGATTAGAGTGTATGCTATTAGTTGGTCAACCTCAGGGATAGGTAGCTCTTTTCTAGCCTCAATTGCTTTAAAGTATACGGAGGTAAGGATTGGTGTCATTACAACGAAGAACATTGCGACTGTTATTGACTTAAATCTTGCTAATTCAAGAGCATTCTTAATTTGATCCTTCCTAACTAATTGCGTGTATTGGAAGTTTTTCATTATTTTCAATGTTTTAATATTCTAGAACGATGCGAGCTATTACAATGCCTAGGTATACAATAATAAAGGTTAAACCTGCAACCATATATGCTCTATTTACCTTATTTAAAAAGCTTGACGATGTATTCATTTTCCGAAGTTCTTTAACAGGTATACTCTCTCTGCTTCCGATCATTTCCTTTACTTCGTTTATGCTCTTTTCGTCTATCTTAAGTGAAAAGTACTCTGAAATTGTCCATACAAATGCAGGGGTGGCAATTAGTATTCCAGCAAGGGAATACATTTGAAGTGTCCCTACAACCTGTGCTGTATATTGTGTATCAATATTGCTAGAAGTTAGGAATGTTACTACTGCGCTTAATATAGCTATGAAGAGTAAGAATGTTAATCTAATAACGCTAGCTTTGGCTCCTTTTAAATACAACTCGACTTCAGGGGCCTTAACTTCTGTTGCAATCTTCTCTCGAGTAACCGCAATCCAAGGTATAGCTATAATCATTCCAGCGGCTGCTCCATACAGAAATCCTAAGAAATATTCGTCAAGGATACTTCCTAGAAGTAACGACCCTATGATTGAAGTTGGGAGGGTTGTCATTAATAGAATCGTAAGGTTGTTCATATTACTCAAAGTATAAAGTTATTAGTAATTATACACTCTTGTATTGGTTTTTCATATTTCTTCCCGATATCCTAATTGCTACAGGACTAGAAGGGAGTATTCTAGAGGGCCTATAGTCTTGTTATATGCCTATGGCCTGTTTTGATTGTGCCTGTAATATAAAGGATGTTAAACAGGCTCCCATTGCAAGTTGATTTAGTAGCCCTATAATGTATTGTATTATTCCAATTCCCAATATATAATACGCTGAATAACATATTATTCGAATTCAATAATGAAGAATTTCTTCAAAACAATGTATAAGGCTCGAAAGAGTGCATATTCACTATTTGTACTACTTATGATGCAAGGTTATATGCTAATACCATCTATGTATGCATTAGAGAGTAGTGTGAAGGAGGTGTTTGCAGCGGTAGGTGATATAAATGCGAGCTCACATCAAGGGCAGGAATCTGGCGGTACATACACTGGTGGGAATATTACTCAATATTCAGAAGGTGATTACATTAACTTCCGATTTTCTGTTGATGCAAAGAAAGGGCCTTCAAGTGGTAAGGTAGCCATACACTTTACAGGAGATGATGGTAAGTGTTTGTTTTTTGATAATTACTTTGGTTTGGCTGCAGTTACCGCTGCAGATGGTGTCACTAAACCAACTGTAACCGTAGATAGCGGTCCAGTAGCAAGTGGATTTGGTACCTCACAAGGGATTTGGACGGTTGTACTTAATGTTGATTATCCTCAGACCTTTGCAACTAATTCAGGTGTTTCAATAATCAATTATACACTTAAACTTTCTTATGAGGCGGGTGATTGTAATGGCTCTTCACAGAGCAGTACTTTAGAAAAGGTTAGTGGAGACTTTGGAAACATTGGAGCGATGAATGTCCCTGTTCCAGCAAAAGATATTATTGAACTTCCTACATTAACAATCGTAAAAGCTATTAATTCCGGGACTGCCAGTCCAAGTGATTGGTGTTTTAATGTATCTCCATCCATCAACGGCAAATCTGTGTATTGTATCGAAACCGATGGAAATAATGTTGATAGGGTAGTTATTGAAAACATCCCTTCAGTACAAAATGTCGCTACTAATTATACAATTACAGAAATTAATCTTCCTGGTTATTCATTCGTAAGTGGGGTGGGAACAAACTGTACCTTTACTGGATCAACAGCAACAGCTACAGTTACATCTGCATCAACAGCTGTAAATGCAAGTTGTACATTTACAAATGGAGTCAATCCTAGCGGGCTTACGATCTATAAGGATGTCCAAGGACCTAATGGTGAAGCAGTTGTGGATACAAGTGAATCTTTTACATTAACTGTAAACAATGCTGACCCAAGAGAGATAACTGATAACGAATCAGAATCATATAGCCCATTATCTTCAGGGACATATCTTGTTAAGGAAACTGTCCCTTATGGCTATGTTGCGTATGAATTAAGGGACTTTGTTACAAATGAACTTTTAGGCACAGATCTAACCAATGGTGTTAACGTCACAGTTGGAGAAGCAGAGACAAGGCAAGTGCTCTTAATAAATAGACAGTTAAAGGGTACTTTGAAAGTATATAAGGATGTCGTTAGTCCTATTGGTGAAGACGTCGAAGATGATACAGAGTTTGTAGTGAATATTTCCGGAACTGAATCTCATAATGATAAGAATATTTCCGAAGAAAGCTCATTAGAGCTACAATTACGACCGGGAAGTTACACTATTAATGAGGTCTTGGGTGATTATACGCATGGTCTTGGTACACAGTGTAATGATTATGACTTTGAAATTACTCCAGGTGGCTTGACTGAACTCACATGTATTAACCAACAGACTAATGCAACCGTCGTTTTTCATAAGGAAGTTGTAAGGGATGGTGAGGTAGAAGGCACATATGATGATTCTGTAACAGATGAGCAGGAATTTGAGTTCTCATTAACTGGTGTCTCTGAAAAAGCCGTTGTGGCAGATAAGTCGGGTGGTAAGCTAACCGATTCACTATCCATTGTGCCTGGGTTATACACAGTTTCGGAAGAGTATTACTCTGACTTTGAATTCCTAGGATGTAGATTAGGTGAGGAAGGTGAACTGGATAAAGAATTGTCAGATTTAGAATTTAAGAGTGGTCAAACATACCACATATATTGTGAGAATAGGGTAAAGATGGGGTCTATCGAGGTATATAAATATCTAAGGGATATAAATGGAATTGCGCTTACAGAACTAGATGATGATACTGAATTTGAAATTAGCGTTGAAGGTCCAGAAAGTTACAGTAATAGTAAATTAGTTAAAGCTTCAAATAGTGTCTCCTTTGTTGAATTAAAGGTTGGTACATATATCGTATATGAAATTGGAAATGATAATTACAAATTCATAGAGTATGTTGGTGGCTCTGAAGCAATAACCGATGGTATCGAGGTTGAGGTTGTAGATAGGGAAAAAGCTAAAGTTGAAGTTATTAATCAGCAATTACCTGGAGAATTCACACTATCAAAAGTTCTATACAACCCAGATGGACAAACAGAAAATACTACTGATGAAACAAAGTTTGAGTTCAAGCTATACTCAGATTCAAATAAAATAAACCAGGTTGGCGGAATAATTTATCTTGCTAGTGGAGAGGAACATACCTTTGAAGGCTTAAACCCAGGTACATATTACCTATTTGAGTCACCAAGTACTAACTACGAAATTGATGAGAACTGTAATCCATATGAATTTACAGTTGAAAGTGGGGTTACCACATACACATTAAGCTGTTACAACAATCAAATTAATGGGACACTTAATGTATATAAAAGTGTTCGAGATATTTTTGGAGCAGAGGTCGATGATGACACTGAGTTCGAATTCACAGTAAATGGAGAAGAATATGACTTTTCCCAGAACTCTCCTAGGTTGGAGATATCTCTTGCTCCGGGTGTATATACCGTTGAAGAAATTGAAAGTACTAACTACGGAAGCTATGAGGATCTTGGTTGTGGTGAGAATGGAGAAGTTGAGATTCTAAGTGGTCAGGAATCTGAAATTACATGTGTAAATAAGCAGAAACCTGCTAGAGTGACTGTATATAAAGAAGTAAAGAATAGTAAAGGTGAATGGTTCTCCGTCTATTCTGAACAAGAGTTTATCGTTGAATTATCAAGCAGTGAGTATCCAACCCAGCAGGGGACTATCGCAGATAAATCAGGGGGATTGGTTGTTGCACAATTTGAGAACTTAAACCCAGGGGTGTACTCATTAACCGAGTTAGCATCTGATGGATTTAATTTTGATGGTTGCTATGTTTATAAAGAGAGAATTGAAGAAAAGGAATTAAGTAATACACTCGAACTAACGCTTGGAAGTGGTGATGATGATGTACAGGTATGGTGTGAGAATAGTGCTCTAGAAACAGATCTAAGAATTACCAAGTTTAATAACTCTGGTGGTGCAGATCTTCTTGCAGGTAGTTCAGTAGTATATACAATCCTCGTAACTGCTCCTCAGGCTTCTGAATCAGAGGAAGCAGAAGTAACTGTACTAGATGAAATGTATACTCCTAAATACTTAGTTAATGACGTTGTTGTTACAGATCTAACACCTGAAGGAATAGATTACGTGGGGGGGACATGGACAGCAGTCTCCAATGTAAGAGGTGATCTTAAGATGTTGGGTATTGTTACAGAACCAATATACAATTCCCCTGGTAGTTGGGAATTGAAAGATATGGTTGAAGGAGAAGTCGTTACCTTAACATATCTTGCCAATATCTCTAATTCTCAAGATGCCGGTCTATATAAAGATTTAGCAATTGTAAAAGGTGTTGATGTTGTAACTGACCAAATAATTGGAGATGGAGACGATGGATTCTTTGCAGGAACAGATGTTAGAGTTGTTAATGATGTTGAGGAAGGAGAAGCGGAAGTATTAGGTGTTCAATTACCAAATACAGGAGCAGAAGCTATTCTCACAATCATGGCACTAGTAGCATCCGTACTCGGATTTATAATGATTGCATTAAGTGGCGATAGGAAGAAGACTCTTAAAGGAACCATTGCAGCATTAATACTTGTTGCAGGTATCGTATCTTTAGCAAACCCAACACAATCATATGCGGCAGAGAGTCTTGCTGTTAGGGTTGAACAACCTGCTACCCCTTCAAACAAGGTGGATATGAAGTTAGGATTTGTAGCATTAGATGTTGAAGGTAGGACTGTAACCCTTATCTGTGAAGTACAGAAACCAGGAGAAGGATCATTCGTGCAGTTTGATAATATAAAGAATTTAGGAAACGGTGGATCCAGTGGAGACTGTAATCTTGATAATACAATCCTATCAACTGAGGGTGAGTACAAGTTTAGGGCAACCGCAACTGCTATGGCAGATGTTATACCCTCCGCAGTTGTCAGTATGGTATTAGATACAACTGGTCCTGAATTAGTACAGGACTATGAGAAGGAAAAAGGTGTATGTACATATACTTTGACCTTTACAACTGCTAACGATGGAGAAACATCTAAAGTCCAAATATTTAGATCAACTCTTAAGAGCTTTGTAGCTAACAGTTCTACATTGGTAGAAGTACTCTCTGTAACTCCAAATCAGGATGTTACATATGTTGATACTGTCCCAAATTGTGATGTCGAATATTACTACGCTGTAAGGGCGGTTGATGATGCAAATAACAGCTCCGATTTCACTGCAGATACTGTGGTAACAGTTGTACCTGGTTTAATAGTCAACGGGGA
>CAZUOO010000026.1:8640-9791 GCA_964621555.1 uncultured Candidatus Saccharibacteria bacterium
TCAAGTGATGATGAAGATACAGAAGCCACAGTAAGTAAGGTATGGGAGTGGTTGAAGTATGTTCTTCTTGGTCTTGCTCTAGTAGCTGTTGGTGGAGTAGCATATGTATATGTTGCTAACCGAAGATCTCAAAAAGAAGTTAAGTAGTATGGATTCTAAAAGGAGGCTTATCAAAATTATTGGTAGCCTCCTTTTGTCACTTTCAGTTATATTTCTGCTCCTCACCTATGAGGATTATATAAAGGCAAATATTCAATATGCATTTTCAAGTAAAGGTAATGAGGATGTGGTTGTTTCAATAAAACCTAACGGAACCGAAGAGGTTGAAGATATTGAAACAGAGAGTGAAGATAAAACAGTATTCATAGATCCGTTTTTTGGATTATACATACCTAAAATAGGCGCAAACTCCAATGTAATACCAAATGTCAGCCCATATATAGAAACAGAGTATACTAGCGCCCTAACCAAGGGGGTGGCTCATGCCAAAGGTACTGCACTACCAAATGAGGGTGGTAATACATTCCTCTTTGCACACTCTGCTGTTAACTTCTATGAACAACGTAAGTACAATGTATACTTCTACCTTCTCACAAAACTAGAAGAGAATGATGATATCTATGTTAGTTATGATTCAGAGGTATATAGATATGCTGTAAAAGAAGTTAAGATTGTAGAACCTACTGATATAAAGTACTTAGGAAGGTATAAGGATAGGGAAACTATAACCCTGATGACATGTTGGCCAGCAGGATTTAATCTTAAGAGAGTTATAGTGGTAGCAGATAGGGTGGTGGAGTAGATTATTATTAACTCCTATTCCTATATAAACTCCCTACCGCTTCATCTATACTTGTATATCCATCATCCTTAAGAAGTTTTTCCAACCCTCTATTAATCTCCCCAATTAACTGTGGACCTTCATATATCATACCTGTTATTAATTGAACAAGAGATGCACCTCTCTTAATCTTCTCATATGCATCCTGTGCACTAAATATACCCCCTAATCCTACAATCTTAATACTGCCTCCAAACTCTCTATATACCTTTTCAATTAACTCATTGGAAAGATCATATGTTGGTCTACCACTAAAATTCCCTTTAAGATCCTTAACTCTCTCTAACTCCTCTTTAACTATTGAACTACC
>CAZUOO010000026.1:9891-11265 GCA_964621555.1 uncultured Candidatus Saccharibacteria bacterium
TTTCTATTTAGTACCCTCTCTATTCCATCACTCTTAAACCCTTTGTTTACAAGCAGAGATTTGGAAATAGGGAGTCTAGCTAATCTAGGCTTAATATTTCCTTCATATGGGGAGAAGGTAACGGTACCTATAGATTGAAAACCAAAACCTACACTTTCTAGTACCTCTGTTAATTTACCATCGTAGTCAAAGCCAGCTGCCAACCCTACTGGGTTCTTAAACTCAATACCTGCAATATTTTGTGAGAGTATAGGGGAGTCATACCTAAGTACTTTGGAGATGAGTTTTCGTGCTAAAGAGAATCTACCAATAATCCTACCTTTATATGTAAAGAGGTTGTGAACGAATTCAGGATCTAGTTTAAAGAGAATTGGTTTTAGGATACCCTTGTACAGAATGTTTGTCATTTCCCTGTATTCTATACCTTTAATCGTATTGTGAAAAGTATATAAAGTGGTAGAATTGGTGAGTAATTTTTATGAATATATATATATGAGTTCTGTAAAAATAATAGCAAGGTTCTATCTCCCCCTTATACTTTTCTCCCTCATAGGTAGTCTTGTTGGATTGTTGGTTCGAAACTACTACGGTGTCGAACTATTTCTATCAGATGTCTCTGGTATGGGTTTGTTAATTGGTGTGGTTGGAACTGTCTATACATTGGTATCTGCTTTTGTTGTTGCCGAAGTATGGAGCCAGTTTAACTCAATGGGTGAAATGCTTTCACAAGAGTCAAAAGCAATTAGCTCACTTTGGAACTTCACAAACTATTTTAATGATGCAAAGCTAACCAAATCAATGCGGGAATCATTAGTTAGTTACATAGATGTAATTAAAGGGAAGGAGATTGATGATGCTTCAGTTCTAGTTAGGGCAACCCATCCTTCAACAGAATTAAAGAGGATTCATGACATAATTGATGGTACACACTTTGATGATAAACGGGATAGTAGTATCTATCCTTCTTTTATAGAGGCTTTTGAAGAACTCTCTGCTATAAGAGCTAAGAGAATTGATGCAAGTGTATCTAGAGTTCCACTATTTCTGAAATCACTAATGATACTTCTTTCAACATTATTAGTAATCGGTTTTATACTGCTAGGTTTTAACAGTACAGGTTTATACTTGTTTGCTCTGTTTGGAGTACTACTTGTTACTTCTGTAATATATAGCGTTATAAGTGATCTTGATAATCCATTTGAAGGAGTGTGGAATATGGATTTAAGTATGCTAAACCAGGCAAAGAAGTATATTATGGATGCTAAGCAGAAGTAGTATTAGTTTTTGTGAAAGTAATTGTTGTGTTAGTTGGCATACTTTCCACTTCTCGTTCTATGAATCTCTAATGTAGTGCACATATAGCCTAGACGCTTT
>CAZUOO010000027.1:0-1767 GCA_964621555.1 uncultured Candidatus Saccharibacteria bacterium
GTTACTACACCTGCAATGAATATTACATATGAGAATGGGAAATGGTCTCCAAGGTATCCTCCTATTAATGCGGCAAACCCAAGACCAATTGCAATGATTGAGTCATACACACTCCACTGTTCTGCTACATGCTTAGGATCTAAGAACTTACTAAACAGGACTCTCCACGATACATAGTTCATAGATCTTGCTACACCTAGTACCGCTTGTAGTATATATAATTGCCAAAGTTGGGTTGAGAATGCAAGAAGCATTAGTGCTACACCTCTAACTATAGAAGATGCTACAAGAACATAGTTTTCATCTAGGTATCCCTTAAGATTATCTAAATACTTTCCGAGTGGGATATTTAAGATAGCGCTTGTACCAAGGAATACTAGAGAAGATAGTCCGACATCTGTAATGGTAGATCCTTGAATGTGCTCCAGTGCGAAAAGGGTAAATATTACACCGGTGAGGTTGGCACTTGACCATGTACTAAAGTCACTTAGAGTTAGTACACTTAATACCTTCTTACTTGTTTTTAGTCTGTTTATGTAGGCGGCTCTCATACTATATTACAGCTATTGCTGATACTTTATCCCCGGTTGATACATTCATAACCTTAACTCCAGATGTTTGCTTACCAAGGGTTGGTAGGTCTTTCATTTGAGTTCGGATTATTACTCCTTTCTCAGAAATTACTACAATATCACTCTCGTCTTTATTCTCTACAATCTTGGCTACTACTAGTTTACCAGTCTTGGTAGTTACTCTGAAAGTGAATACTCCTGATCCTCCCCTACCCTGTACTGCATATCCTGTTAACTTACTCATTTTCCCAAACCCGTTTTCGGAGAGTGTGAAGAGGTTGCCTTTAGTATCATGTATAACCTCCATAGATATTACTTCGTCATTCTCCTTTGCAAATTTTATTCCTCTTACTCCCATTGTATTTCTACCTGTTGGTCGTACATCGTCCTCCTTGAATCTGATACACTTACCTTCTTTGGATACTATTACAATATCGTTATTACCTGAAGTTGGTACTACTGTTAGTAGCTCGTCATTTCCTTCTAATTTTGCCGCTATTAATCCTGTGGCTCTAATCTTTTCAAAGTCTGCAATATCAGTTTTCTTTACAGTTCCTTTCTTGGTTCCCATGAATAGGTATTTGAAGGTTTCACCTTGTTCGTCCTTGTTTCTACTTACGTTTAGCACGCTTGTAACTCTCTCATCTTGCATTAGAGGTATTAGGTTTACCATTGGTAGGCCCTTGGCAGTTCTACCGTACTCCGGGATCTCAAAAGCCCTAATTCTAAACACTCTACCTTTATTACTAAAGAACATTAGATCATCATGTGTGTTACATAGTATTGCATGTGATATCCAATCGTCTTCCTTGGTAGTTGCTCCTGTTACACCTTTCCCTCCCCTATTCTGTGTTCTGTATGTATCAGGAGGTATTCTTTTGATGTATCCTGAATGGCTTAGTGTTACGAGGGTGTCTTCTGCAGTTACTAGATCCTCTTCAGATATCTCATCTATCTTTCCTTTTACTACCTTGGTTCTTCTCTTGTCTCCATGTTTTTCTGCCATTTCAGCCAATCCTGCATCTATTACTTCTAATATCTTTTTAGGATCGGCAAGTTTTGCGATATAGTCTTTAATATTCTCTGTTAGTTCCTTGAATTCATCTTGTAGTTTCTCACGCTCCAAAGCGGCAAGCTTTTTCAACTGCATTTCTAGAATTGCTTGGGCTTGTACTTCTGTGAATCCAAATTTCTC
>CAZUOO010000027.1:1867-5093 GCA_964621555.1 uncultured Candidatus Saccharibacteria bacterium
TTGTATAGCTTGTTTAGGATTGTTTTAGGTTGTACATCTTTTTTGAGGATTATTAGGATGCGCATTCCCTCTCGGTTGGATTCGTCACGGATGTCAGAGATCCCCTCTATTCTTTTATCCTTTACCAAGTCGGCTATCTTCTCGATTAGGTATGCCTTGTTAACTTGATATGGGATTTCGGAAACTATGATTTCGTATCTTCCTTTTGATCCTTCTTCAATTGAAGCCTTTGCTCTTTGAAGTATTCTTCCTCTTCCTGTTGAGTATGCATTAAGTATTTCACTCTTGTCGTATATCGTTCCCCCTGTTGGGAAGTCTGGGCCAGGAATAATTTCCATTAGCTCTACAGGTGTAATATCAGATTTGAATTCTGGGTATAGGTGTTCACCATTTGCCAACCGGTCTTCAATATCCCTAAGCTTTTTCTCTATATCTAAGTCATACTTATTTACGTAGTTGCCAAGGTAGTTTGTTGGTCTAGCATCTAGAGTCATTGGAATCCTCTCACTCTTTTCTCTTTCAATTCTGAGTGAGTCATAGATGGCATTTCCTTCCCATACATTTCCCCTCTTAATCATTTCCCTTAGTGCGGTTATGAGTTCAGTGAGGTTGTGTGGAGGTATTTTGGTGGCCATTCCAACTGCAATTCCATCACTTCCGTTAGCAAGGAGTTGAGGGAAAGCTGCAGGTAGTACGGTGGGTTCTAGTCTTGTACCGTCATAGTTGAGGATGTATGGTACCGTTCCTTTCTCAAGGTCACGTAGAAGCTCTACGGTTATCTTAGACATTTTCGCCTCAGTGTATCTCATTGCCGCTGCTGGATCTCCGTCAACTGATCCGAAGTTTCCTTGTCCATCAACCAATTGGTATCTTGTTGAGAAGTCCTGAGCCATCTTAACCATGGTTGGGTATATTACAACCTCACCGTGTGGATGGTAGTTACCTGATGTATCACCTGCGATCTTTGCAGACTTTCTATAGTGGGCGCTTGGAAGCAGGCTCATATCGTTCATAGCTACTAGGATTCTTCGCTGTGATGGCTTGAGACCATCCTTAACTTCAGGAAGTGCTCTAGAAACAATTACGGACATTGAGTAGTCGAGATATCGGGATTTCATCTCGGTAGATATGGAGCTATCGGCTATCTCCCCAGGTTTATATTCTGAGTTGTAGTTTAATCCATTGTCGTCATCTTCACTTTCAACCTCGTGTTCCTCTACGCTAGCTTCAACTGGTGTTGGTATTTCATTTTCCTCTGCTCTTTTTACAATCTCATCTTTTAAATCACTCATATCTTGTAGTATCTAAATTATACTTAGGCTGAATTCAATAATACCCTAAAAAGGGATTTTGTTAAACCCTATTTTCAACGATTAGTGACTTGTATGTCATGCCGTAATAGTATGCCATTGTGAAGGCAACCATTGTTGCGAGTGCAGGTTGAACAATGAATACTAGACAGCACGAAATGAATGCCAATGCCACCAAAAAACCTCCAACCATTTCAAATACAAATAGGATTAGGAGGTTCTTAAGGTTGTTAGCTATTATTGAGTATACTGCAGATATATGGAAAATTGATCTAAAACCATTTTTTAGATATTGATATTCCATCGCATACTGTGCAAATTTCATTCCCACTGTAGAGATGAGGAGCCAAAGTATTCCAAGTAATCCGCCGAATATTATGAAGATTGTTCCTAAAGCTGATGCTTCTAATGTTAAGAACCCTGCAACTAGGACTATCCCTGGTATTATCGCAAGTATTAGTGAAATGAGGGATAGGATTAGGGTTATTAATAATCTAACTGAACCTAGTTTAAGTCTAAACCAAATCTGCCCGTGTGCAGGTATTGAAGGCTCCTTACTGTATAAAATGTGTCTTACAGTATCGAATATGTACCCAGAAAGGTATAGGGTTACAGGGAATACAATAATTGCAACTGCAGTACTTATTACTACATATATTAGATTTAGGCTTTCTGCCATTACCTCCACCCCTACCTCACTACTTTCCTGTGCAATTGAACTTAGTACGTCTGCAGGTAGTTGGAATACAAATTGAAGTATCGCTGTTAATGTTCCTACGGCAAATGTAATTAAAAAATATATTCCTACGGTGCTCTGCCAATCCTTCTGTGCAAATGGGAACTTGATGGCGTTTTCGAAACTAATCATGCTTTTTAGGTGTTAATTTATCTCCTCATTATATGGTTATATGCATTCCTTTTCAATGCTTATCCATTCGTTGAATACATCTATAGTTTCTCTCTCTCCCACGATTAGCATTGGATGGTTTACCCCTGCATCAAGGCTGGCTTTTAGTAGTTGTGGGTATGAGGTGCTACCTTCTAAGCTACTGCCATTTTCGCACACTTCTATCCCCCCTACCCTCTTTACAACCCCACTCATCTTTAAATCATCCGTTATTATCTTTCCTTTAAAGTTGAGATTGTTGCGTAGTATTTCAACCCACTTCACTGACATACTTGTACTGGTATTATCAATTTGAGGATATATTGCGTGTGAGAGCATGATGTTAGTATTCTCAAGAGTTTTAATAGCATCTATATACGGTATTGCATCAGTTTTGATCCATTGCTCATATCCGATATCTACCCTGGCCTGTTCTAGGTGTGTATCGCTTGTTGTTCTACCTAGTCCAGGAAAGTGTTTTAGTGTAGGCGTTATATTTGAACTTTCTAATTGTTTGGAATATGAGATTGTAATATCTGATACTTCTTGTGGAGTATTTCCTGCACTTCTTTCATACATTATTGATTTTGAGGTGTATGCAATATCTACAACAGGTGCGAGATTTGTATCAATTCCAATCTCCTTTATTAGTTTAATCTGTGATTTTATGTGGGTGTTGTTTCTGTCCGCTATCCCTTTATATTCGTTTGGATATCCTTTTATCTGTTTTAACCTTGATACTAGTCCCCCCTCTTCATCTATCGATATCATGATCTTAATCCCTCTCTTTTTAGCATAACTATGAATTTCGTCTACAAGCTTGGTTATCTGTTCTTTTGTTCTGACGTTGCTTCTCATTAGTACAATGCCAGATGGTTTAACATGGGTTAGGTATGCTTCCATCTTCTTGGTGTATGTTTCTCCCTCAAGGCCTACGTATAGCGGGGACTGTACTTCGTTATAGTATTTGATTAGTGTGGGTTTTGTGTATTCGGTCGTAGATATAATCATCGGTCTATTATATCCCCAA
>CAZUOO010000027.1:5193-10685 GCA_964621555.1 uncultured Candidatus Saccharibacteria bacterium
TACACGTCTAAGTTAGCTTGCTTAGAGTATCTTTGTATGAACCTTCTTCTAGGAGGTACTTCTACACCCATTAACATCTCAAATGTCTTCTCTACTTCTTCTGCATCCTGAATCTCAATTCTCTTTAATACTCTATTTGCTGGATTCATTGTTGTTTCCCATAGCTGATCAGGGTTCATTTCTCCCAATCCTTTGAATCGGTTGGTAACTGTTTTCTTCCCAGACTTCTCAGCCTCAATTACGAATGCATCCTTCTCTTTCTCACTAATGAAATAGTATCGGTTCTTCCCTACTTCTACCTTGAAAAGTGGTGGTTGAGCTAGATATACATATCCTTTTTCAATTAATGGTCTAAAGAATCTATATAGAAGTGTGAGTACTAGGGTTGAGATATGGGATCCATCAACATCAGCGTCTGACATTATAACTACTTTGTGATATCGGATGTTCTCTACATTCATACTGTCGCCTATTCCAACTCCAAGTGCTGTTACAATATCCTTAAACTCTTGATTAGAGAGAATTCTATCTACTCTATATTTGTGACTGTTAATAATCTTACCTCTGAGTGGGAGAATTGCTTGGGTTGCTCTATCTCTACCTTGTTTTGCACTACCACCTGCGGAGTCTCCCTCTACGATGTACAACTCACTTTCTGCTGGGTTTTTGCTTGAACAATCAGCCAACTTTCCTGGAAGTCCACTTCCTTCTAGTGCACCTTTTCTGATGACGGCTTCCCTGGCTGCTTTTGCGGCTGCTCTGGCTTTAAATGCGAGTACTGCTTTGCTGATTATAGCCTTGGCTTCTTTAGGATTCTCTTTAAAGTATGTAGTTAGTTCATCCCTTACTACCTTTTGTACAATGCTCTTAACTTCCGGGTTATTTAGCTTGATCTTGGTCTGTCCTTCGAACTGTGGATCAGGTACCTTGGCTGATATTACAGCTGTTAGTCCTTCTCTTACGTCGTCTCCACCTAATGTGGTGTTCTTCATTCCCTTTAACATCTCTTCCCCTGCTGCATACTGATTAATAGCAGAGGTTAGTGCGGTTCTAAATCCTGCTAGGTGTGTTCCACCTTCTGGGTTAAGAATATTGTTGGTGTAGCATTTTACGGTTTCTTCTAATGAGTCTGTGTATTGTACTGCAACTTCAACTATGACTCCCTCATCTTCTTTTCGCATGTAGAAGACATCACTTAGAGTTTTCTCGTTTAAGTTCATGAACTTCACATATGATTTGATGCCATCTTCAAAGTATAGTTCATATACTTTGGCTTCTTGATTTGCCTCAACTCTTTCATCTCTTAAGTGAATTCTTAAACCACCTGTTAGGTATGCATGCTGTCTTGATTTCTCTAGAATTCTCTTAAAACTCCAGTTAATATCTGAGAATATTTGTATATCAGGCTTGAATACGTGTTGTGTTCCATTTAGTTTGGTGTTGCCCCTCTCTTCTAGTGTCGTAACAGGGATACCTCTTTCGTATCTCTGTTGGTATGTTTTTCCATCCTTGTATACAGTTGATACCATCCATTCTGAGAGAGCGTTAGTACATTTCATACCTACACCGTGTAGTCCACCAGATACCTTATATGCACCCTTCTCGAACTTACCACCTGCGTGTAGGTTGGTCATTACAGTTTCTAGAGTCGATACCTTGGTTTGAGGGTGTAGATCTACAGGTATTCCTCTACCATTGTCTCTAACTTCAAGTGACCCATCCTTGTGTAGCGTAATCCAAATGTTGTCACAGTATCCTGCGATTGCTTCGTCTACTGCGTTGTCTAGGATCTCTGTGAATAGGTGGTGAAGTCCTTCTAGGTCTGTTGACCCAATGTACATTGCCGGTCTCTTTCTAACGGCTTCTAGCCCCTGTAGTACTCGAATATTTGATGAATCATATGTTTGGTTGTCGTTAGTACTCATAGTGTTTGTAAAATGTTTAGACTAATGATTTTATCATGGTGGGGGCAAATTGCAACCATGGATACTTTCCCCATACACGACCAGCTTTCTGATCGTGTATGGAGTTTCGGTTATTATTTGATCGTAACGATTATGGTTACGGAACTTATATTACCCTTTGCATCATATGCCTTAGCGGTTAATGTTCTGGTTCCCTTTTCACTCTTATTTGGTTTTGCGCTACATCCATATGCTGCTGTAGTGTCTGTACATACAAGTCTTGTACCTATGTAGAACTCTACCTTTGTTACTCCAACATTATCTGAAGCTTCTGCGAGGAACTTTATTGTTCCACCCTTTGCAGTTGATATTGTGGCTCCATCTGATGGGGACTTCAATGTTATGGATGGTGCCATTGTGTCTGTTGGTTGTGTGTAACAAGTGCTTCCATTCCAAACTGCAGGTGCAGTACATACGTTTTTACAATCTGCAGAACACTGATCATTATCCCTTGTATTTCCGTCGTCACACATTTCGCCTGTCTCCTTAACCGAGTTTCCACATACAGGTGTGGTTGGAACTGGACCTGTTGGTTCAGTTGGGTTGATTGGTGTTCCATCACAGTTTGTTTCTAGTGCTGGGTAGTATTCATTAATTCCTGTGTCTGGAGCTAGACCCGAGTATGTAAGGCCAAGGTCAACTGTTGCATCTCCATAGTCTATGGCAGGTGAACATGCTGAAACTCTGAAGTCTTTGTTTGTTAGGTTTACAAATAGTGGGTTGGTGACTAGAGATGTACTTGCACCTTCCAACCTTTTTCCTGACGCATTATAGAAGTCTAGTAAAGTATCTTTAAGGCTATAGTTGTATGATATCTTTGCACTCTTAGTTGCGCTGTCGTACCAAAGGTTGTTATGAGATTTGAAAGTTTCTCCATTTGCAACTAGGTTGCCTCTTCCATTGTCTACCCCAATATTATTGATTAAGTATGTCTTACATGTTGTAGCACTGCACCCATATCTCCATCCATCGTCAAAACCGAATTTTGTATTACCATATGCAACATTGTTATAGTATTTGTTGTTACCCCCACCGTTGGATGTGAATCCATTGGCCTTGTTGTCGTATGATACGTTGAATCTAACTATGTTGTTACCTCCGTATGCAGGTGAACCTGTACCTCCCATTTTGAAGCCGTTTCCGTCTCCACTGTTCTTATGGTTGTATGATATGTTGCCTTCTACAATATTTGAGTGACTTGTCCATGTGTCAATTCCATCGTCTCCATTGTTATATGCAACGTTATTTTTTATCAAAGTTCCCGAGATTCCTGATCCTTCGAGTCCGATTCCATCAGCGTTACCTGCCCCTAGAAGGTTGTTGTATGACTTGTTCTCAATTATTTGAATTCCCACCATACTTGATACTACTGTAGGGTGCTGTATTACCTTAATTCCTGAGTATGTGTTGTCATATGTCTCGTTTCCTTTAATTAGTATATTGGAAGCATCTTCAATGAGTATTCCTCCAGTTGTAGATCCGTTATTAGCATATACCTTGTTGTTTAGAATCTCTATATCGCTTCCCTTGTCAACATATATACCTGCACCATATGATCCCTTTGCTCCAGTGAATTCCATTCCTGATATTCTTACATATTTAGAGCTCTTAACTTGAAGTGCTCCCCACTGACCATTAGCATTAAATACGACCTTCTCGTTGTCGTATGCTTTCACAGTTACATAGCTATTGAATACCTTTTGGATTGTACTTGCAGGGTATGTTCCAGCTCTTAGGATTATTGTATCTCCACCTGATGCGGTTGTTATTGCTTTCGCCAATGTGCAGAATGGTGATGTTACAGTACCTGTATTGCTTGTGTTACTACATGTTCCACCAATACTATCTTTATCTACATAGTATGTTGCTCCAAATGTGGCTTTGGCAGACTTCTCTTCAAGACTTCCTGTGAGGATTAGGTATAGTGATGCACCAAGAAGTATTGTGCCGCTAAATAGTGCGATTGAGAGGAGTACCCCCTTCTTATCGTTTTTCATTATTGATTCGTCGTCGGGATTCTTTTTCTTAGTTAAGAACATGCTATTGAAATATATAAAATATTAGGTATATTGCTCTAAATTACCATGGATGGTTATATCCTGACAACGGTCAGACTTATTTTGTATCTAAAGGTCCCTTTCAATCATATAATCTGCGATACCGAGTATAAATCTGAATCCTGCGTTTTCTGAATATTCCGAGAATAGTTGAGTGAAGCTCTCTTTCGATTCGGACACTAATTTTAGGGATAGTTGCTTGGAGTATTCTAGTGAACCCGTCTTCACTATTATATCTTGTACTTGTTTATGTATATCATCGGATACAGATCTATTGCCTAGTGCAGATTGTATAATTTCAGTTTCAATTTCACTGGCGTTCTCCAACGCCTTTGTAATGAGTAATGTGATCTTTCCCTCCATGAGGTCGTCTTTATTGGACTTACCAGTTTCCTTTGGATCTCCAAACATACCTAATATATCGTCTTGTATTTGAAATGCAATTCCTGCAGGGATTGAGTATCCTTTAAGGTCTTCTAACTCCTGCTCTGAAGCTCCTGCTAATGTGGCTCCAAGTTGCAGTGGGTTAAGGTATGTATAGTTTGCTGTTTTATATTCGTGAACTTTTAGTACATCCTCTTCTATGGCGTTGTTAATAGTTTGATTATGAATATCTCTAATCTGACCAAGTGCGGTGATATTAATTGCATCGTTGACTTTCTGTGTGGCTTTAATCTTTAACTCGGATGGATATTTGAGGCTTAAGAGCAGATTGTTGGCGCTATGTTGTCCCACGAGGGCTGCAATTGCTGCGGTGGATATTCCATAGTGGAATGGATCTCCCTTTAGCTTATTCTCGATATGATATTGTTCAATCATTTTATGTGCAGTGGGTCCTCCCCTTCTTATGTCTGACTTATCGTTGAAGTCATCTAAAAGCAAAAGGTATGCGTGTACCATTTCTATTGCCATTGCGGCTTTATATACCTCGTCGTCAATTTCCCCTTTGATCATTTCATACCCTTTGATTACAAAAGCTCCTCTCAATCTTTTTCCTCCTCTTATTACAATATCTCTATATGCATTTATGGCTAACTCTGTGGATTGATGGAAAGATTTTGCTTCTGGCATAACCTCCTTTTCCAAGTATTCAACTAGCATGGTATCTAGCATACTTTGTATGGTTTTTAATTCCGCTTTTGCAAACTTTGCCTGTGAATCCATATACATATTCATAAAAGTTAGTGTATGGGTATAATACCATGTAAATTGGGGTTGTGATATGTGACAGGGATATATTATTTCTGTAATATGGGGGTATGATTAAGGAGTTTCCAAAATTGGAGAAGATCTCTTTTAAGGAGCTGGGGGCTAGTTTAGTGAGCTTGGGGTTGGGGCTGGGGAGCGGTGAGTTTATCCTATGGCCACTACTTACTGTTACATATGGATACGGTATTTTATGGGGAGCGTTGCTGGGTATTTCAATCCAACTTCTCCTTATTCTTGAGATTCAAAGATATACTTCGGTTAA
>CAZUOO010000028.1:0-9803 GCA_964621555.1 uncultured Candidatus Saccharibacteria bacterium
CTCCGCGGGAAGGACTCGAACCTTCAACCTACTCGTTAACAGCGAGCCGCTCCACCATTGAGCTACCGCGGAATGATATAAAGTATTATATATTCCGATGTCTCATTTGGCAAATGAATAATACTATTAATATAACTAGGTATTTAGAGATATAAACTATACCTTTCCTATCTCAAACTCATCTGTTACAATGTAATAACTAACATTTGAAATGCCGAATATGAAGACGATACTAACAGCTCTCACTACCGTTCTCCTAATCCTAATCTCAACCACATCTATTAAGGCTGAGGAAACAGCTGATACATACCCTAGGATATATGTAAGGCAGGGATGCCAATACTGTGCAAAAGTACAGGCATTTTTAAACCAATATAGCCTTAATGATAAGGTGGAGGTAATAGAGACCTTTAATAATGCTGATAAACAGAAGGAACTAGAATCAATGTTTAAGAAATACAATGCCCCAACCTCTGATCAAGGAGTACCATTCATGGTTGTAAGTGAAAGTGAATATATGGTTGGAGATAAACCAATAGTTGCATACTTCTCTGAGAAATATGATATTGAGGTGGTAGAACCTGAATATCAATCATCAACCTCTGATACCATCTTTATGGTAATAGGTGGTGCGTTACTTCTTGCGGTACTCGGATATGGACTGTATTCTGTATTTAAGAAGAACTAAATTATTATTTCATATCAATGAATATTAATATTTCCTTCACGGGGATGGAACCTTCCGATGCTCTCAAATCATATCTAGAGGAGAAGATAACCAAGCACGAAGAACTTTTCAAGGACATAAGTGCGGTTGATGTGGTATTAAAAGAGAATGTTAATGCCAAGGGAGTGGATAAAGACTTTACATTAATGGTCAACGTCATACTACCTCGTGCAGTTGTAAGAGTGCAGGAGAGTGGTGAGGATATGTACGCCATAATAGATAAGGGAACTGATATATTGGTGAGAAGATTAAGAAGATACTACGATAGGAGGTCTAATTGGGATGGAACAACTCCATGGAGAGTTTTAGAGGCACAGGAGGCCTTGGAGATAGATATAGATGAGGTAGTAGAAAGCTATAGCGATTATGCTCCGAAGATATCACTACGAAAGAAACTTAGTGACCTAACTCCTATGCCAGAAGGTGAGGCAATAGAGAAGATGGAATTAATGGGAGACTGTCAGATACTTTTTAAGAACTCTGCAACAGGTAAGGTATCAATGATCTATACTGAGAGAGAGGGTAGCTACGTAATTGTAGAACCTTCGGATAGTTTAGAGCTATAGATTAGAGCAAAGGACTTAGATAAACAAAAGGGGAGCATATGCTCCCCTTTAACTTCTAGATATGTAAGTACTACTTACTCTCTACTTCTTTCTTCATATTATTGAAGATGTTTAGTACTGTTTTGAATGCTCCATATGCTGGCTTAGCACTAATGTTGTTCTGTACCTTAGCACTTGTTCTCAACCCTTCCAACCATGCTGTTTTAGCTTCCTCCACCTTCTGACTAATAAAGGTTTTCTCTACTTCAACCTTTTTATCTTCAAATTTCACATTCTCATCTTGGTATAGTACTCCCTTATATTGCTCAAAGAATGCTTCCACGTCCTTATCCTCATATTTTAGTGAGGGTTCTAGGATCTTGGTAGTGATAATTTCAAGCTTAATCTGTCTTTCAATATCAGATCTAGAGATATTGTTAGCTTTAAGTGTATCTTCCAATGCTTTATCTCCTCCTAATTGCACTGAGATCTCCTTCATTCTGTCGTCTACATCTTTCTGTGTAACTGTAACGTCTTTTGCAACAGCTTCCTGTTCAATCAATGCTTCATCTATTAGTGCTGCTGATCCTTGTACTCCATATGCCTTGGCAAGTCTCTCATTAAAAGCATTCATAGTTATTCTCTGTCCATTTACCACCGCTACGCTGTAGTCGTTGTTGAGGTATTGTACAAAGAGGTCTATTAGTGCAAATGATATTACAAATATACCTGCATATACCAAAGTTTTGGTTACCTTCGATCCATCAAACTTAAACTGAATTTTTGACGCTGGCTTGGCAATCTCTTTTGACATATCTTGCTTCAAAGCTGCCTTAGGAGCTTTTTTTACTACTTTCTTTGATACCGCTGAAGAGGTCTTTGTTTTTGAACGTGGCATTAAACTTGCTTATTAAAATTATTCTATATTGGTTTAGTCTATCAGAATATGTTAGAAGAATAAAGAGGAGTATTAGGAGCAGAAGGGTAGGGAAATGGCCTGTAGGTTGGAGGACAGTATCCGAACTATTTGCTTGCTTAGGAGTTGGGGTTTCAAATACATAGAAGTCATTATATGAGTTGTCTGTATCTATCATATTCTTTCTACCAAGGCTCTTACCCGATCCTGTGGTTGATGCCGTCTGATTATCTGGTACTATCGTCCCATCTTCTTTGGTAAGGTTGTTTGTATTGGGTGTGTCATATATTACGGTGTCTATTACATTCCCCTTACTGTCTAGTATCTGTATCCCATCAGATGCACCGCCTCCATTTTGCATTGCCAATTTGCTTACGTATATGTCACACCCTTCTACCTTGCTTTCACATATTAGTATGTATGATTTACTCTCTATGATAGTCTCGACTAGTATCGCGGAGTCAGTGAATACTGTCCCAGCTACTTGTATCTTCCACCCCGTTAATGTAATCGGTGTATTTAATGGGTTGTACAATTCTATCCACTCATATCCTAGGTCTGAACCAATAGGGTCGTAGAGAAACTCATTGATAACTATAGATGAGGAGGCAAATGTAGATCTGTTAATATTTGATATTGAAAATATGAGGATAAGGATGAGTGAAAAGTATGCTATACCTTTCCATTTGGATTTTAGGATTCTTTGTACCATATCTTAATGGTACAACATAGAAGTGAAAACGAAATGAACGAGGTTGGAAAACTATCTCAAGTGTAGATACAGCGCTGTGAGTCCACTTCCGTAATCAACAATTACTGCTCTACCACCACATACGTCGGTAAACACTCTTGTTACCTTACCGTCTCTATTGGCTCTTAGTGGTGCACCTTCACCTCTGAGGTTATACCAACCCGCAGGTACTGATCCATACACACAGTTTACACCGTTAGTCCAATATTTATCCCCTGGGTTTTGATTTCCTTGTGAACCACTTACCATATCTACTGCATAGCTATTATAGTGGGGGTATTGAGTTACAATTGCTCCGTCCATAGGGAATCTTGAACTACCGCTTCCATTACTCCAAACGAAGTGCCCTGTTGAATATGGGTTAATGATTACACCATTCTTTCTCATCTCGAAGTGCAAGTGAGATCCGAAGGAGAGCCCAGTGTGTCCTTGGAATCCAATTATCTCCCCTTTCTTAACAGGGGTGTTTGCAGGTAGCTGTCCGCTTTGGAATAGGTTGAAGATTAATTGAGAAATCTTTGCTGTTACAGCGTCTTCCTGGTGTTTAAGTTCTTCGAGGTTTTTTGCGAGTTCACTCTCTTTCTGTCTGGATATTGCAAGTAGTTTTGATTGTTCTTCTTTCTGAGAGCTTAAGTTTACCTTTTCTTCAAATAGTTTACTCTTCTTTTCTTCAATCTCTTTTCGATTCTTCTCAACTGTATTTTGCTTGGTTGCTAGTTGAATCTGCTCACTTTCAAGTACTGAAGATTGTCTATTCATCTGTGCAAGTATTTCCTTATCTTTTCTCTTGGTTTCTGAAAGGTATTTAAGTTTTCTGAAGAAGTTCTCGAAATTACTGTTCTCAAATATCATTTCAACTGGAGTTATGAACGAGTATTTATATGAGAGGGTTATTCTCTTGGTTATACTATTGTTGAGCTTATTAATCTCCTGAGATATAGTTTCAATGTTATTGGTGATTTCATTTATTTCGTTGCCTAGTATTCTAATTTCTACGTTCTTGGTTTCGATATCAACCTCCATAGATTTGATTGAGTTTTCTGTTGAAGCAATCTGTCCATTGATATAGCTGATTCTGCCTGATAGCGATAGTTGTTGATACTGTTCATTGGTAATTCCTTTTGTCGTGTTATTTTTATCTTTATTTATCAACTGTGCTTGTTGTTGTAGGTATTCCAAACACTGATAGTCGGTCATAGTTGGAGGGCAGGTGGTACTTGCAGCTTGGGTCTGTTTGATTAAGGTTGATTTTCCAAGTGTTTCAAGCAGATATAGTGAAGAAAATATAAAGAGGGTAATTACTAATATGTTTTTCAGAACTCGGATATATTTCATTTCTACTTACTTTTTACATTTAAGTACTTAATCACAGCATAGTAGCTGCCGATTGAGCCGAAAAGCATTCCGAGGAGTACTTGAGTTAGTATAAAGATGAGGGTAAAGGAGAGATTGAAACTTCTTAGGTATGTTAAAGATAGGTCTGAAAGAATCTGTGAAATCCAGTAGTGGAAATCAGTTCCCTTTGAGTAGTACATTGAAAGGTACCATGGGAGGAGTATTAGAGTTGATGATATTAAACCACCTGTGAGGCCATAGTATGCACCTTCAAGAATAAATGGAACACGTATATACTGATCTGTACTACCTACTAGTTGCATTATCTCAATCTCATTTTTATGTGAGAGAATATTAAAACTAATAGTTACCATGATTAACGAGAATGATATTGCAGCGAGACCTGCTATTAATACTGCTGCTCCAATGTTAATTACGTTTGATAGCGTTTTGATATTGTCGAGTACATCTTTAAAGTAGAAGACCTCATCAACATATGCATTCTTCTCTTTCTCCGCATTTATACTTTTAATAATAGTTTCAAGGTTATCTATTGATTTAGCTCTAATATTTAAGCTTGATGGGAGGGTATCCGCTGTAATTGTATCTACAAGGTCAGGGTCGTTTTCAAAGTCCTGCTTATATATCTCCAACGCGGCTTCTTTAGATATGTAATCTATTTTTTCAACTATCTCTTTATCATTTATCTTATCTCTAAATTTGAATATCTCTTCCTCTGGAGCCTCCTGCTTGAAAAATACTATTACCTGGGCTTTGGTCTCGTAGAAGGCAACTGTTTTCTGTCCGATTACTGCTAAACCAATGAATGTGGCGGAAATTGTAAAAACAATTGATATTACAAAAATTGTGGAGAGCGATAGCCACTTATTTCTAACAATATTCATTTTTGTTGTTCGAAATATTCTCGTTATATTTTCCATTACTTATTACTATAATAGTTCTTAGCTATCTCTTCAATCTTTTCCATATGTCTCTCTTTATATCCTTTCTTTTTAAAGGTATCTTCGGTGGTATCTAGTAGCTTTTCTATACTGTCTATGCCATCCCTACTAAGTAGTTTAGCGAGCTTTCTATCCTGTTCCATAATTTCTTGTGTAAATGTTTTTTCAGCATCTTTCTCTACTTCCTTGGCAGCTTCTTTTTCGGTAGGCTTTTCTGTGAGTCGTTTTAGGAAGCTAGGCTTTTTGGAGTCATCTCCCTTTGTTTTATTGCTGGATCCACCGTTAACATCTGAAACGATAGTTCCTTGGTTTAACCGTAAAACCCTTTTATTCATACTTTCCACTATTCCGTTGTCGTGGGTAATTACAATTACAGTGGTTCCCCAATCGTTAATAGCTTTCAGGATATTCATAATCTCTTCTGCATTTTCTCTGTCTAAGTTCCCAGTTGGTTCATCAGCTATAAATAGTTTAGGATCATTTGCAAGGGCTCTGGCTATTGCCACTCTTTGCTTCTCTCCTCCTGATAACTCTTCAGGGAATAGGTGTGCCCGTCCTTTCAGGTTCACAATATCAAGTAGGTAATTGGTAGTTTCATCAATTTCGCTTTTCTTCCTGTTGGTTATTTCAAGGGCAAATTGAATGTTTTCTTGAACGTTCTTAGAGGGTATTAGTTTTAAGTCCTGGAATACAATCCCTAACTGTTGTCTATAGATTGAAAGTAGTTTACGAGGTATTGAGGTAACGTTTATGTCTTCAAAATGAATCTGACCTTCTGATGGATGTTCCTGCTTAATTAATAGTCTAATAACTGTGGATTTACCTGCTCCTGAAGGTCCTACAATGAATGTAAATTCACCAGGGTCTACCACAAATGATATATCCTTCAAGGCTACAATACCCCCAGGGTACATTTTAGAAACTTCATTAAAATTGATTATAGGTAGTTGATCTGTTTTTTCCATTACCTCTATCTTACTGTAATCTGACCTGCGCTTCAACAAAGGATTCCAAATCTCCGTCCAATACTCCGTCGGCATTGCTTGTTTCTACCATTGTTCTAAGGTCTTTTACTAGCTTGTATGGGTGTAGTACATAGTTTCTAATTTGGTTTCCCCATCCTGCAATTTTATGCTCACCTTTAATATCTTTTAATTCCTGAGATCTTCTATCTTCCTCAATCTGCCATAGCTTGGCTTTTAAGATTGCAATTGCCGTCTTTTTATTCTGGAATTGATCTCTTCTTTCAGAAGAGTGGACCGTAATTCCAGTTGGAATGTGGGTTAATTGAACAGCTGAAGATGTCTTATTTACATGTTGTCCACCCGCTCCACCTGCACGAACTGCCTTTATATCTAAATCTTCATCCTTTACTACAATATCTATATCGTCTTCCTCAATCTCTGGTACTACTTCAACCCCTGCGAAGGATGTTTGGCGAAGGCTTTGTGCATTGAAAGGGGAGAGGCGAATTAATCTATGGGTACCTGATTCACGCTTAAGTTTACCAAATGCATATGCACCCTCTATTCTAATTGTAACGCTGCTGATTCCTGCCTCGGTCCCCTGTACCATATGTACTACCTCTGTCTTCCATCCTATTCGTTCCGCGTATCTTAAGTACATCCTTAATATCATTTCACTCCAATCGTTGGCTTCTGTTCCCCCTTGGCCTGCGTGTATTGAAAGTATTGCATTATTCAAATCATACTTCCCGTTTAGGAATTTGAGAGTTTGGAATTTGGTGAAACTCTCTTTTATTGCAAGGTATTCGTTTATTAGATCTTTTTCATCTAGATCCTCTGATGTCTCAAACATCTCCACCAGAAAGTTGATATCCTCTCTCAGTTTATCCGCAACATCCCTCTCGCCTTTAATAGCGTCCATTTCTGCCATTATTTTCTTCGCACGATTGGTGTCTTTCCAAAAGTCGGTTTCCATTGATTCTGTCTGTAGTTGTCCATATCTGGCTTGTTTAGTCTCTAGACCTAGAGTTTCTATCGTGTCTAAAATCTCTTTATTTAACGAATCAATATCGTTTTTGCTTAATGAGTCCATCTCGTTGTATTATTAGAAAATATATAAGTTACAGATACTGCCATTATCTCATGTTTAGCTGGCTTTTCAAGAAAGATCAAAATGGTGCCACAAAGAGCAGTGGGGTGGCCGTACACAAGGATTTTGTGGTACTGCTAATTCTTGATGGTCTTGGCGTGCACCCAGATAAAATGGGGAATGCAGTACTACAGGCGAATACTCCATTTCTCGATACCGCTTGGACATATGGTAGGTCAACATTAATTCACGCTTCTGGTACACACGTTGGCCTTCCACAAGATGAACCCGGGAATAGTGAAGTGGGGCACATAAATATGGGGTCAGGTCAGGTGGTATACCAAAGTCTACCTAGGATTAATGACGCTATTCAAAGCGGTGATTTGCACGAGAGCCCTGAGATTAGAAAGATGTTTGACGAGGTGAAAAAAAGAGGCTCCAATCTTCACTTCTTAGGTATCTTAAGTGCGGGAGGGGTACACGGCCATATTGAACATCTCTTTCACCTAATAGACTTAGCTAAGAAGGAAAAAGTACAGCCATATATTCATGCAATATTGGACGGTAGGGATACTGGTATGACCGACGGTTATTTCTATATAAGCAAGCTAGTACAGAAGATGAAAGAAACGGGTACAGGGAAACTAGCTTCTGTAATGGGTAGGTTATATGGTATGGATAGGGATAATCGCTGGGAGAGGACACAGCGTGCATATAACGCAATGGTGGGTTTAGGGGAAAGAAAAGCAACTGATCCATATGCACTCCTACAAGAGAGCTATAAACAGGGGGAAAATGATCAGATTATTATCCCAACATCAATAGTTGATCAAGCAGGTAATCCTGTAGGTGCTATTAAAGATAATGACGTTGTACTGTTCTACAACTTTAGAGAAGATAGAGCTAGGCAAATAACTAAGGTATTTGTAAAGGATACGTTTGATAAGTTCCCGAAGGTTAACTTTCCAAATAATGTATATTTCACCACAATGACAGGGTATTCTGATGATCTTGATACCCACGTCGTGTTTCCTCCCAAGAAAGTAACGGAGACTCTCTCATACGTGCTATCGCATAATCGACTCAACCAATTGCATATTAGTGAGACCGAGAAGTTTATGCATGTCTCATACTTTTTCAATGGTGGTATTGAAATGCCACATAGTGGAGAGGATTTCTTTAACATTCCATCTCCAAAGGTTTTTGACTACTCTAATACCCCAAATATGAGTGCAGAGATTATAAAGGATGAAGTAATATATCGAATTGATAACATGCATAAGAAGAAATACTCCTTTATTCTGGTTAATTTTGCGAATCCTGATATGTTGGGTCATACTGGTAATCTAGATGCAACTATTAAGGCTAACGAATTTATAGATAAATGTGCTAAGGATATTGCTTTTAAGGTATTAGATAAGAACGGGGCTGTAATTATGCTTGCCGATCATGGTAACTGTGAGACCATGATAGATAGGGTTACAAAGAAGGTGGACACTGCTCATACTAATAATCCTGTACCATTTATAGTATTGAGTGATATTGCCGAGATTACGCAATCTGATCCAAAGAAGGTTGTTAAGGTGGGTACGGGGAGTAAGGCAAACGTTACTGGTATATTGGCAGATGTGGCACCAACGGTATTGCATATCCTTAATGTAGAACCTCCTCAGTCTATGATAGGTATAGATATTTTAAGTGTGATTTAAGGCAAGCGGTTTTAATCCATCAATATATTCATTAACCATTTGCATATACTCTGTTTGATCTTTATACAGGTCTTTTAATTCAATAAGTCTATCTAGTATCTGCCTGATCTCGTACTCAATCTCCATTTTAATTATATATCTTTCTCTGTACTCATCTATCATACCTTCGATTTTTCTTTCATCATTCCCGTTTGGTTGGTTTCCAAAAAATCTATAGAAATTATAGTCAAGGTGCTCAAGTGCATATTCCATTAGATTGCTTTCGGCGATGAAGGGGATTAGGTTTTCTAGGGCATGTCTGCGAACTTTCCACTCGTAGTCTAGTGGTAGTCTTCCATCTTCCAAACGCATATCAAATAAATTTCCTGATGTTAGCTGACTTGCGTATGATTCATACATTTCTGGATTTCTGTATCCTTTGAAGTATAACTTACGAATTAGTCCTGACCAACCCATAAGTGCAAGTTGGTCTGCGTCTCTAAGTACTTTGCTTGCTAGGTGGAATTCGTAGAGATTTGAACCCCGGGGCATTATAAAGTGATCTGAACTGTCTGCATTATGGTTATAAACTAAGGCAGTTATTTCAATATCGTGAGTTAACAAGTATGTAATAACCTCCGCTAGGCAATGGTGTTCTGAGATCGCTACCAACCCTAAGTCAATAAATGGGTTTGAAAGGTCATGGAAAACCGAAGCGGTAGCTATTTTTTGTCGCATCCTGTCTCCAATTGGTAGCAGTGCGGCATTTGCAATTGCATACTCTCTAACCATTTCTGTGTGCCAAGTACTATGTGCCCAGTCAG
>CAZUOO010000029.1:0-5880 GCA_964621555.1 uncultured Candidatus Saccharibacteria bacterium
GATGGTGTTCTAATAGAGAAGGTAAAGCTGTTTAGTGAAAGGTATTCACAACAATATTTGGTAGATATTAAAGATATGGATATTTTCTTTAAAGGGGAGTTTCAGGAATGTATGGTTGGGAAGAAGGATCTGAAAAAGGTTATTAAGAAATATCTAAAACCATGGAGATGGCAGGGTACTGTAGATCAACTTCTTAAATACTGGTTTGAAGAAGATATCTTTTTTAACCAGAAAGTAATTGAAGCTATCAATAAACTCGACCGGGAAATCTTTAAGATATACGCATGTAGTAACGAGGAAAAATATCGTGCAGAGTATCTAGAAAATCTTGTATCCCAAAAGCTTAACGTAGATGGCTTTCTCTTCTCAAATGAACTTCGACTATTAAAGAAAGATTCAAAGTTTTTCAATAAGGTGATGAACCAATTCCTTGTAGAGCCAAATCAGGTATACTATTTGGATGATAATGAAAAAAATATTAGGGCGGCGGAGAAGGTTGGTATAAATGTATACCTGTATCCGGATCGAAATTTAGATGAAATTATCAATGAAGCTACTACAAAATCCTAAACAATTTATAAGAGTGACGTATGAGACTATCAAGGTCTTTTTAAGCGTGGAGCTTACCCATAGGAATCAGATTATTGCTTGGCTCATAGCTGATTCATTCCAGCCGTTTATACTTGCGGTGCTATGGACCAGTGTAGCTAGGAATAATGGTGCCTTTACAGTTGAGCAAATGGTGACATACTTCTTTATGATTGTAATTGTAAGCAAGTTTACTAAAGACTATTCTGATCAGTTTGTAACAAATAAAATAATGTATGGGGAGTTTTCGAAGTACCTTGTAAAACCATTCAATTACCTTTCTGAAGCCCTTGGGATTAGTATCGCTTCTAAAATATTGAGATTGGTAATCCTTGTACCCTTTCTAGCGGTGATATATATATTCTTTAAGGATATGATTGTGCTTGATCTCTCTGCTTTTAACGTCCTTCTGTTCATCCTTTCTATCTGCTTCGCGTTTATACTCAACTTCCTCCTTGGTAATACATTTGCACTTGTGGCTTTCTTTGTTAAACAGATACTAGGAATTCGGTCATTCTATGAAAATGTAGTTACATTCCTTTCAGGTGAGGTAATCCCATTAATTGCAATGCCAATTTGGGCCATCTCCTTTGTTATAGTACTACCTTTTAGATATACACTATCATTTCCTGTTGAAATAATAACGGGACAACTACACTCCTTTGAAATATCTAGAGGCTTCTACCTCGCAATAGCATGGATAATTATTCTCACGGTAACGTATAAAATACTATATAGACTGGCTATAAAGAAATATGAATCAGAAGGGATTTAGTAAAATTAAATACTACCTTAGAATATGGTATGTGATATTCAAGCAAAGCCTAAGCAAGGCTGGAACATACCGTGTAGAGGTTCTAGCAAGGGCTGTTAGAGGCATCTTCCTAGTAATAACTCAGATCATATTTATAAACGCTGTAATAGGTGAGTCAGACAATTTTGTAGGTTGGAGTCTAGATGAGATGTATCTGCTAGCAGGTATATTTAACACAATCAACTACCTTAGCTGGTCAGTCTTCTCTATCAACCTCTGGAGATTGGAAGAAAAAATACTTAAGGGAGAGTTCGATTTCATATTGCTTAAACCTATTTCTTCCATATTTGGTTCTTCTTTTACAGAGTTTTTTGTTGATGACGCCATGTCTGCAATTTCAGGACTAATCCTAATTGGATATTACGTTGTCAATAATTTCGCTATGTTAACGGTTGGAAGTGTACTCCTCTTCATCCTTTCGATGATGTCTGCGTTCATAATCTGGTTTAGTTTTGAACTCATCTTTGCAAGTTTCGACTTCATTAGGATTAAAAATGGTTTGAGAGAAATCAAAAAACAGATTGTTGGGGTTGGTAAATTCCCTGTTGATATATGGCAAGGTAATATGAAGTATATCTTCTATACAATACTTCCCATTGCATTTGTAGGGTCTGTTCCTGCTAGGGTATTAAATGGATACTTTGATTGGACGTATGTAGTGGCTTCTTTGGTAATCTCCATTCTCTTTCTCTTCTTGGCAAGGGGGATATGGCATGGAGCACTTAAGAAGTATACTAGTGTCGGATAATATTTAAAATTATACTAACTAACAATGTTAACAAGAGATAGGGCGTATCAATTAGTTCTAGAACATACTAAAAATAATAATCTGGTAAAACATATGCTGGCGGTTGAGGCTGCTATGAAAGCGTATGCAAAGAGGTTTGGTGAAGATGAAGAGAAGTGGGCGGTAACTGGTCTTGTACATGATTTCGATTATGAGAAAATGGAAGAGAAGCATCCTTCAGAGTGGGGGTATGAAATATTGAGAAAGGAAGGTGCATCTGAGGATGTAATTGATGCCATAGTAGGGCATGCACATAGGGATGACCCTAGTACAAGAAAAGATAGAATGGCACGTGCATTGTTTGCATCTGATGAACTCACAGGTTTCATTGTTGCGGTTGCACTAGTACGTCCCGATCAACTATCTAACCTAGAAATTTCCTCTATTAAAAAGAGGTTTAAGGATAAGGCATTTGCAAAGGGAGTTGTACGTGAAGATATATTCAATGGTGCAAATGAATTAGGTATTGATATCGATGATCATATACAAACAGTACTTGATGCTATGAAGAGTATTAAGCAGGAGTTGGGGTTAAGGTAGGTTTTGGAATTGCTTTAGCTACAATCTCTGGATGTATCTCCTTAAGTTTCTCGAAGGCAGTATTAATATTACTTGCCCTATTACCTCTCTCTCTATTAATAGTGTTATGGCTAAAGAGAGTTTTCAAAGCTACGCACATACCAATGAAAAAATCTGTATCTTTCAGAGACCCTTTAATATCCGCTATTAAGGAAGATTTCTCAGGTATTTCTATTACCATAAAACGAGAGTCTCTCATAAGGCAATCTTCTTTGTACAACTGAAAAATTTGAGATAGCAAATACAATGTCGGATGGGTTGTGGGATTAGGTTCAGGAGAATTTTCGAAATTAGGTTCTCCAGCTTTATTAACCTCAGTTTGGTACATTTCCTCTAATACTCTAGGAATTGTGAATTCACCGTCTATGAATTTATCAAACAGAATATCAAAATCATCTGACTTTTCGGTAGGTCTATCTTTGGGCATTGGACTGCCAACATGAACATCTTGCCGTATTGTCGCACCTACAATTCCCATAATATTTTAATTATATACCCATTGAATTAGTTTTGCTATATAATCAATAATAATGAAATACATAGTGTTTAATATAATATCATCAAACTTCTCTTCAGGTCTGTACAACAGACTAGATAAACATATAAACACAATCAATATAAAAATAATTTAAATAAAAATATGAAATGTTAGACATTAAGAAAATTGTAGAAAATAGAGAAGAGGTAGAGCAGGCGTTGCTCAAAAGGATGGAACCTGAAGACTTAGATTTGGATAAGATAATTGAATTGTACAACGAGAAGAAGGAGAAACAAACAAAGTTTGAAACTCTTAGAACTAAACAGAAGGGATTCAATGATCAAATGGCACAGGTGGAAAAGGGAGGAGATGAGTTCAAGACTCTAGTATCTGAGCTAAAGGAACTCTCTAAAGAGGTTAAGGAAGCCGAAGAAGAGTTAAGAGAGAGTGAGGAAGAGTTAAAGGAAGAACTAGACGTACTACCAAATATCCCTGATGAAGATGTAGTTGGAGGAGGAAAGGAGAACAATCGAGTGATGAGAGAGATAGGGGATAAACCCACCTTTGATTTTGAAATAAAAGATCATTTGGACATTGGTGAGGGACTAGATTTAATTGACATGGAAAAAGCTACAAAGATAGCTGGTTCAAACTTCACAATGTATGTTGGAGATGGTGCACTATTAGAATGGGCTATGATTAACTATTTCATCTCTGAACATGTGAAGGATGGATATAGGATGGTTATGCCACCACACCTATTAACTGAACAGTCAGGGTATGCTGCAGGGCAACTTCCAAAGTTCAAAGAAGATGTGTATTGGGTAGACGATGGGAATATGCTCCTACCTACTGCTGAAACCGCATTGGCAAATATATATAGGGATACACTATTTACAGAGGAACAACTTCCCGTAAAGCTATTCGCATATACACCATGTTATAGAAAGGAAGCAGGTGGATATAGGACAAACGAACGTGGCCTACTGCGTATGCACCAGTTTAACAAGGTGGAGATGTTCCAGTATACAACCCCTGAACAATCAGATGCAGCGCTTGAAGAACTCTTAAACAAAGCTTGTAAATTGGTGGAAGGCCTTGGACTCCACTACCGAGTTACACAGTTAGCAGCAGGTGATTGTTCTGCAGGAGCTTCTAAAACCTATGACGTTGAAGTATGGCTCCCATATCTACAAACATACTACGAGGTCAGCTCTATCTCTAATGTTAGGGACTATCAAGCTAGACGAGGGAATGTGAAATATAAAAATGGTAGTGGTGCAAATCAATATGTAAATATGCTAAATGCATCAGGATTAGCCACAAGTAGGTTAATGGTTGCTATACTTGAAACATATCAGAATGCAGACGGTAGTTTAACAGTTCCTAAGGTTCTACAACCATTCATAGGTAAAGAAAAGCTTGATAAGTAATTTAATTACTAATAATTAATGAGCTTCTTTATAGGAATAATTCCTGACGAGAAAACCAACTATAAAATACGTAAGGTTATAGGAGACGTTGGTCGTGTTTTTGAGGGGCAGAGCGTTGATGTAAGGTGGGTTAAACCAGATGGTACTCATATATCGCTTATCAAACTTGGAGATCACCTAAACTTTATACAACAGTTCTTCCTCAATCTGAAATTAAAGAATATATATTTCTCAAAGTTTAAAATTACACTAGATAAGGCTAATGTTGGAATCGCAAGAAGCTATAAAGAACTCATATACATCTCTCTATATGAGGGAGGTGAAGATATTAGGAACATACTCTTTAAGATGAGAGAGAAAATCAAGAGCAATGATGCCAATATCTTCCTTCCCCATATTACATTGGGAAGGATAAGTAAGGACTTAACAAATGAAGAGTATAGGAATTTGGTGGTTGATGTCCGAAATGTAAACGAAAGCCTTGGGCTTAGAGATATTGAGTTCACAGTTTCGACACTTCACGTAATTGAATACACAAAAGATGGAGTATATCGAATTGTTAAATCATACGATCTAGTCTAGATTTAACTTCATCCATTGCATTGTCTAGATTGTCTACTACAATTGCATCTCTATTTCTTTTAAACCAAGTCTTCTGTCTTTTTGCATACTGTCTAGTGTGTGTAAATATATTCTGCTTTACCTCCTCAATAGTTATCTCATTGTCAAAGTATGGTTTAAACTCATGAATACCTATGATTTTAGGAACGCGGTAATTTGAAAAAAAAGCATGAGCCTCATTCTCCAATCCTTTCTCGAACATAATCTCTATCCTTTCCCGAATGTTCTGTTCTAGCTTTTCCATAGGTAGATCTAGGTAGATGTATATATTATTGATCTCCACCCCTTTTGTAGATACTGTACCCATCTTCTCTATTTCACGAATAATTCGGACTTTGTTCTGCCTATCACTTTCATTTAGAAGATATAGTCTATTTCCGAGGATGTCTTTGAGCTCATCTGTTGTGTAGCTATTTAATTCCTCTTTACTGTACTTTGATGCTTGATTAGCTTCTAAATTATAGTCGTATATATAACTATCGATATATAGTCCCGTACCACCTACCAATATTGGGTATTCGTCCTGATGTGAATTTATAACTTCTGTTATATCTTGCTTATATTTGTAAACGTTATAGTT
>CAZUOO010000029.1:5980-9754 GCA_964621555.1 uncultured Candidatus Saccharibacteria bacterium
CAGAATATATATCCCTCTCTCTTTATGTCCGTAATGAAGTCAAATTTAATCACTCTATCAATGCTCTCTTTTTGAATATGTAGTAGGTTGAGGAAGTATATAGTATGGGCTACTGAGTATAGTATTGGGATCCAGAGTATTGGTATTGAGTTGTAACCAGATGGGTCTATCCCAATCCATCCTGCAAATATATATACCAATAATGATATTGTAACTGGAGTTGCCAATGTTAGGATATGGTATATGCCACTTCTCTTTTTAAGGTAGTATGAATTGTATAGGAGCAGGAATGCAATCAACGAAGCAATTGTAGCTACTCCGTATATTATCTCTAAGGCAGTGTAGTATATAAATGGATTAGTCATTATTCATAATCGTATTAATTAATCTACCTAGATGTGATACTACGTATTGCATGAATATGTAGGTAGTTAGAACATAGAACATAATTATTCCTACATTTTGCATAAATCCGGCTCCAAGGAAGTATAGGAGGAGACCAAGTAGTGCTAATGCGACAGTCACCTGCTTAGAGGCAATAAATATAGGAAGCAGGAATGTGAGGGTAATGTTTGCATATAGAAGTACAATTGGTTGTAGTGGAATTCCTAGAAGTTTTGAAACCGCTATGAATGTGGTGGCTGTTAATGCATAGGATATGAAGGTTGTATAAGTACCTCTTTTGTTTAATACATACAATAGTATGAGGATTGTTGCACTTAGGGTACTGAAAAGTATAGTCATCTTTATATAGTCCACTTCGATGTTCCTTGTGAGTAAGTCCTTGGTACCAGTTTGAGAATATTCAACGGGTATTACACCAGTGTTACTTAGGATCGATAGTATTTTTGCATCATTGGCATCTCCATTCATACCAATAGCGAAAGGATTCCTTGCTACAACTCCCGAAGTTTGTCCTGAGTTTGTAATTGGTACTAGTATTGGCGATACAAAGCCATCGATCGCAATCCCTGCATACTGTCCTGCGTATTTATCAAAATAGCTGTAGAATTCTCCTGCTTTATGCTCCCACGGTTTATAGATTGAGAAGTATGCATCTTCACCAGTTGAAGATCTCAACGTAGTTATATACACCTGTCTGAATTCATGTAGCGAGTATGGGGTGTTTACATAATTCTCGATATCAAACTGTGCAAATTGGTTAGAAGTATCTTCAAAATTTACTCCTTCTTTCCTTAATACAAACCTTGCAAAGTATCTCTGTGATACTAGTTGGTCTACTGAGTTTTCATCTCTATCGGTCTCTACTCTAATTACAAGAGTTGCTTTATCCCTACTATTTGAAGCTAACTCCTTAATGTGAACTTCCTGTACGCCATACTTCTTTAGTCGCTTTTCTATAATTGATTTGGTTTCGCTTACCTTTTTATCCCTTTTATTGAAATCCTTGGTCTTTATAGTTAGCTCTAGGGTGTACTCTTTCTTCCATACCTCTGGTGCTAGTGCAATATCATATCTCGCTCCATCGTATACACTCTCGGTTTGAGGCAATGAAATTAAAACGGTGGATATGAGTAATGAGCTAATTATAGCTGCAAATATAATCTGAAGCGCACTTTTGAACTTTGGTAGTTTAATCTTCATGGGGTCATTATACAGCTAAGTTCTTCTCACTGCCAAGAAGTATTATTTTTTCATTATCTAGTATATTCATGAGGAATGGCTCTCTTTTTTTCTTGGCAAATTCAAAGTCTTTTAGTGTTATTACACTGTATCTTATCTCTCTACCTATTATTTTCTCTAATTCTTTCATTTCTTGTGTTAAGGCTCTGACCTCTATGTTTCCTACAAAAAGAACATCTACGTCTGTATTGCTTTCATACTTATTCTCTATGAAAGGTTTCGCAATTATAATTATCTCTGCATTTACAACTTTGGTACCTATCCTAAAGAGGTTCTGGCCTAGCTCCGAATCTTTGTACATCATGGAGATTAACTCTGGGAGGATAGGGCAGGTGGTATCTATTGTGTATACAACTTTATTACCTTTAGGTTCAGATTTTAGGATCCCCGCACTTTTAAGATTAAGAAGCTCTCTTCTTATAGCGTTAATCTCTTCATTCATTATACGTACCAAACCTCTTACATGGTATTCTTCTTTAGGATTAAAAAGCATCTGCTCTAGCAGTTTTATTCTTACTTTTGAAATGAAAAGTTTTTTGAGCACATTGCCTATAGATGAACTTATTGTTCTATTATATCAAATTTCCCTTGATCTTTTGGAACTGCTGTTATCCATAGTCTTCCTCTGTTTAGTTCCAACTCTTTCCCCGCGCTATCATAGAATCTTTCTCTTTCAAGTCGAGAGGTTTTCTTCCACTTCCCACTCACTATCTTTCCGTCTTGTAGTATTACCGCTTTACCTTCTCCAATAGTTGTAAATATTACTCTCGCAAATGCGTCTCCCGCGCTTTGCATTGGTAGTTCCATTATTACCACAACCTTAGCATTTACCTGTTTCCCTGTCTCTTGATCTAGATCCGCTTGTCCACCAATTCTATGAAGGTAGTTGTTTGTTTTATTGTTGTATGTCCACTCACTATCGTACAATCCCCCGTTAGGAATATCTTGTCTATGTCTAATGTTAACCTTGGTTCGGGAACCTCTATCTTTTATTTCCGCATCTCGTTTAAATTTCAATGAAGATATCGTTGGAGAATTTCCCCATCCATTTTTTATACCGTAGTCCCAAGCAGTTACAATGGAGTTGTATTCATTATGTGGTGCATAGCGATCGGTGGTTCTCCAGTATCCAAGGGTTCTTAGATCTTTTATCCCGTAGCTATATATATTTCCACACGCGTTAACTCTAGGGTCTGAGGAAGATGCACAGCCATCGTGAATGTAGAGAGGGTCGTATGGGCTAAGCCATTCGAGGTGGTACTGTCTTGCACTTCTAATTGGCCCTACCTTATTTGGACCTTCACTCCAGTATATAGGCATGTATCTTGATATTCCCGATTCGGCCACAGACTCGTAGACTATATCTGCACTATTTAATCCTGATTGTGGCCGTGCTTGTACATGATTATTCATCATTACAGCTACAGGTCTGTTCTTTTTCAAGTTATCCATCTCTTCTTTGGTAAAGAGGAGGCCATTTAATGGGCTAGACTCAGTTCTAGGTTTATTTGGAGCGTCTAGGTTGTAACCCATATATTTAACCTTCTCATTCCATCTCTGTACCTGATTATCTAATTCAAGATATGTTTCCTTAATGGTTATTATTTGGAATGGTGAAACTGGCTTTGTGAATATATAGAAGTACATTGCCACGCTTAGACCTCCCAGAAGTACAATCGAGAGGAGCACATACATGCTAATTTTCTGCCATGGTTGAATCTCCTTAACTTTTTTTTCACCGACTTTTATCTCTGGAGTATCTTTCTGTGTAGGTTGCTTAATCTCATCCGTATTTGCATTTTGAATTGGAGGAGTTACGCTCAACTTAGAAGCCTCTGTATTAGGTTTTATAGGGCTATCTGATTCTTGAAGAGTTATGGTTTTTATCTTTCCTGTACTCATATATTTCATACTATCACAGAGTTAATATATATGGTAGACTAAAGTAATAAATTGGTTGTGTAAACTGATGAATCCAAACATTGATACACCAAAGAAGAGTTCTTCGCTCTTCTATATCATTCTTTTCGTTATTCTTGTTCTGCTCGGATACTATGCATATTCTTTTGTGATGAATAAAGATGATGTTAAGGATAATAAGGATACTCAGGAAGAGGGTACAGATACTAA
>CAZUOO010000030.1:0-9141 GCA_964621555.1 uncultured Candidatus Saccharibacteria bacterium
GTAATGATAGTAGAATAGTTTGAGGTGTGGTGATTGTATTATACAAGGTGAATTGAAATCCGCAAAAAGAAAAAACAAAGCCCTCAATATACCCATTTCTCTATATACATATATATATAGTATTAGTAGTTGTGGTAGGTAGTAGTAGTTTAGAGGCGAGAAAAGTAGGGAGGGAAATCGGATTCCAAAACCTATACTACGCAAATACCTGTCAACCATAAGGCTACAGCACGATTTGTTGTTATGTTATGCTACACAAGTATATATCATATCCAATATAATAACCATTATACTCGGTTCGTTATCGGTAATAAGTGGCTTTATATCAACACTTTTATAATTCTATATATATTATTCACACCGTGACGACTCGTAGTGTCTTACTATAGGCGCATGGTATCCACCCCCAGCCCCGTTCTCATAGTATATATTTAATAGCACTAAGAATTCTTCTCTCCCCCTTTCTCTCCTTATACCCCTATAGAAACACCCCTGGGGGTATGTTTGGATCAAGGGTTGTAATACAATGTAATACATTTATATTGCAAATGTAATACAATGTAATACATTTTAGTTGATATATGTAATACAATGTAATACAATGTAATACATTTATATTAAATCCTTTGTATGTCGAAGATAATTACGCTTAGATTGAATGATGATGAGATAGCCCGCATAGAGAATATGGCGGGTGGTACTGCATTGGGGTCGTATATAAAGGACAGGTCATTAGAGGAGCCTATATGGGTTAAGTTACTTGATGAGATACGGATGATGCAGAGGATGGTAAAGGGTGCATACCAGGAGTTGAAAAAGGAGATAGGGGGTTTAAGTAGTAATAAGGTTGTACATCCTTCATCAATTACGGGCATGGGATCTTATGTGCCTTCTAAGGAGGAGATGTTAAAGGCTGTTACTACTGGTGGTGAGTATGATGAGATCGTGGAGTTGATAAGGATGGTATATAGTGATGGATACCAGGCAACTGAGGATGATTTGGAGAAGCTGAGGTCGCTAGAGAAGAGTCATGGTGTGAGATATAATAGAATGAAGCGGGTTTTAGAGAAGAGTGTCAATGGTAGGTTTGAGACTGTGAGGACTATTTAGATTTAGTGAGCGCTAATTATGCAGTATCATATATGTGTATTTTTGATCTGTTTGCATCTTGTGTTTTCTATTTGGAGTGCAGTTCTGGGGGAGAAAGAAGAGGTGCGGTGGCACACGGTAATGGGTGTGCTTTGGATGATACTGAGTAGGTTAGTATAGTGTTCTTTAAAGTTAGGGTGGCAGAAGAAGCCAGGAGAGGTCTTAGCGGACTCGTTTGTACTGGTTAATGCGGGGTTGTGTACATGACCTGCTGTAGTTTATATAGCTACTTGGTAAGTAACATTTACTATACGGAGCCGGGGGAGCGTTGCTCGAGCCGTAAGGTATGGTGAGTCGGGCTTACCCCCTTACTTTATGGAATACAAGAGAATAAAAGAATTAGCGGAGATGATTAATGACATGCGTCAAAGGCGTGCGGTTGAAGACGGCTATGAAATATTTAAGAGGGCGTTTGATGCTGGGTTGCCTTACTCTGACGCTACACCTCTTTGCTCTACCAGGCACCCTATTAAGTATAGGGCATTAGCTTCGTATAGGCGTAAGAGGAATAAGAAGGACGGGCAGATGTGTAACGCTCGAAGTTTCAATCGATATCTAGAATCACTGGGATCTGAATTCCTGGCATTATTACAGGATCATTACGGGAATCAACATGGATAACAGAAAAGAAATCACATACGAAGAATACGTTGCCTTATTGGGGAATGTCCCGGAGGGTAAGCGTTTAATATTGATGTCAACTGGTCGGTGTTTTATAGCCGATAATATAGAGGGGCCTAATTTATTTTTAAAGAAGGAAAAAAATGTCAAAAAGTCTAAGACCTTTAAAAAGCAATATACTCGTAAAGCCGAATCAAAAGAGTGAGCAATTAGAGAGTGGGTTGTTTTTACCACCGAGTGCATTAAAGAACGATATGCCTGAGGGTGGTGCTGTTGTAGCCGTCGGATCTGATGTCGAGGATATTAAGGTGGGTGATGAGGTTGTTTTTAAAAAGTATGCTAGTAGTGATGTAGAAATGAATGGTGTTAAGTATATGTTAGTTCCTGAGGATGATGTACTGGCGGTGGTTGAATAAACAAAAGAGGCCTTTCGGCCTCGATTGCTTAACTACCCACAAATGAAAACAATCTATTATAAGCAACGAATGGGTATTAGTCAAGTATTAAACATAAAATGGTATAATGGTTGTGACACTGAGTACTTGACTTGTTTGCGGTGTCATGAGGTGAAGTTGCTTGATCGCCACCATATTATAAAGCGTAGTCATGGGGGTGAAAAAGTGATAAGGTTGTGTAGGGAGTGTCATAGGTGGGTAGAGGAACACCCGGCACAGGCGGAGTTGGATGGATTTCATATTAAGTCTTACAACAATGAAAAAATCGGAGATAATGAAAGTGATGCAGGAGATGAAGGGAGCGGGAACGGAGGTAACTCTGTGGAAGGACTCGTTGGAGAGAAAGGCCATAAATTTTCTAACTATAGAGGATAGGATGGGCGAGGTGTTATTTGGTATAGAGCTTGGGGTCGAGCCTGCTACTGCTATGGCGGCGTGTGGAGTATTAGAGCATGAGTACGGAACATGGCTTGAGAGTCCAGCTAATCGGGACAGGTTTAATAGAGCAAATGCTTTGGCGGATGCACAGTTAGAGCACTTACTTTATCAAGCAAGTCTTATTGATCCTATGCTAGCCGGGGCGGTTCTTGAGAGAAGGCAGAGGAATAGAGAGAAGCTTTCTAAGGGTGGTAACAGTAGTAAAAAGATGTTAGGGGATATTTTGGGGTCTGAAAAAGGTATCTACGATGGGGTTATAAAAGACTAACGAGCTGTAAGGGGCCTAAAACGAACGATAATTAAGGGGTGGCTATATTACCTATTTGAAAAACAACAAGAAATGAAACATATTGATTTGTTTAGCGGTTACGGTGGGTTTACCATACCTGGAGAAAAATATGGTATAGAAACCGTTGCATTTTCAGAGATTGATAAGTACGCTTCAAGTGTACTAGCATTTAATTTTCCTCATATAAAAAACTATGGTGACATTACCAAAATTGATTTTAGACAGTTCAACGGAGAAGTCGACCTCATTACGGGAGGAACACCTTGCCAGGATCTTAGTGTGGCTGGAAAGCAAGCAGGATTATCTGGTGCGAGATCGGGACTATTCTTTGAATATATCCGAGCGATTCGTGAAGTTAACCCTCGATATTTTATCTGGGAAAATGTTAAAGGAGCTTTGTCAAGCTCACGAGGTTGGGATTTTGCAAGGGTGCAAATTGAAATGGAGCAAGCGGGGTACTCAGTCGAGTGGGTCGTTTATAATGCCAAAGATTTCGGAGTGCCACAAAACAGAGAGCGTATCTTTGCAATCGGTACTAGAGGAGAGAGTAGACGAGAAGTACTACCTGAGCCAACAAGTGCAGGACAAACTCTTAAAGAACTTACAAAAGGAATGAGCCAGGGGTATAGGGTTTATGATAGCAGTGGAGTAGCAACGGCACAGGCAGGCCAGGCTGGTGACTTGGGTGCAAAGACTGGATTGTATGCAGTAGCCGCTCGAAATAGGGGTAGTGGCAAGCAAGCGGAAGTTAACGGTACGGAAACCGCTAACTCTATAACTACAGTACAGACGGATAGTGTGGTTGCGATTGGAAGCCTACAGAAGAATGCTGGTATCATGAATAACATATCCCCTAGCTTGACCAAGGCGATGGGTGATGGTGGCGGGCATATTCCAATGGTCACCGCAATAGACTTATGCGAAACCGCCCCCAAACTAACAGACGAAGTCCGCACTATACAAGCGAGGTATCACAAAGGGTATTCTAATAGAAAAGCTGAAACAAGCGGAGTGCTTGTATATGATGACTATAACTCTAAGGTTAGAACTGATGGCAATATTGGAAGTCTTACTACTAATATAGGAAATCAAGCCCCTAGAAACGGCACAAAGCTAATTGAGAATATGCGTATTCGTAGATTAACACCCGTTGAATGCGAAAGACTTATGGGACTTCCAGACGGCTGGACTTCTAAAGGTATCATAGACGGCAAAGAGGTTGAGACATCAGACACTCAAAGATACAAGATGTGCGGGAATGGGGTGGTTGTAAATGTAGTAGATTTTATTTATTCAATATTATTCTCATAATGTACCTTCACGAGATAACAGATGCAAAAACAATCGAAATTGCAAGAAAGGATCCTAGGGTCATTATCGAGAGGATGTTTCATATTGTAGATAAGGGTGGTAAGAGAGTACCATTCAAATTCAATAGACCCCAGACAAAGTTCTATGAGGAGAATTTTCTTAACCATATAAACCGAGATGTACTTAGTAGCCGGGACGCTCGCATTGATATATTGAAGGCTAGAAAGCAGGGGTTTAGTTCTGTGATACTTGCTATATGGACGGTGAAGTTTCTATTCATAGAAAACGCCTGGTGCGTATGTATTTCCCATGAGGATGAAGCGACACAAAGGTTATTTTCTAAGGTGGAGTATTTTCTCAACAATCTTGAATTAAATGGAGAGCCCGTTAAGGTCGATCTTGACACCAGGAGTCGTAAGAGACTCAAGTATAAGTACATGAACACGGAATTCTATTTAGGTACGGCTGGATCCATGAACTTTGGGCGTGGTGACACGATACATTATTTGCACGCTTCTGAGATTGCCTTTTGGAAGGATGCTAGTATTGTAATGACTGCTGCACAAACGGCCGTCCCGGATGATTTTGAAAATACTATGATTGTTAAAGAGAGTACGGCTAACGGTATGGGTACACAACACCATAAAGAGTGGATGGCGGAAGAACGTGGAGAGTCGGCGTATAAGCCGGTGTTCTTTGGGTGGAATGAAGAGCCCGAGTATCAAATGACCCCCGATAAGGACTTTAAAATGACGGACGTTGAAAAGATTATAGCGGGTACTCACGGGCTCAGCATAGAGCAGATTGTGTGGAGAAGGTGGAAGATAAGCTCAATGCAAGCTTCTGATAAGTATACAAAGGACGAACTATTCATGCAGGAATATCCATTATCCCCAGGAGAGGCTTTTCTCAGTAGTGGTAAGCCTATTTTTAGTCGAGAGACTACGGAGTTTTATCGAGAGGCATTTGTTAAGAAACCTCAATTAGTTGGGGAACTTACGGGCTGGTCGCCTCCAATATTTACAACTAATCCTTCTGAGAGACTGCTTGTATGGGAGGAGCCAAGTAGGGAGAGTGATTATATTATTAGTGCTGACGTTGCTGAGAAGAAAGATAGTTGTTATGCAATGGTTATTGATAGGCGTACTTATAGGCAGGTGGCTTGTTGGCACGGCAATACGGAGGAGTTTGAATTAGCTGGTATATTGTATAGGCTTGGTATGTGGTACAATGAAGCATTAATAGGGGTTGAAAGAAATAATCATGGGGTTGCAGTAGTTAAAAAACTTGATGAATTGGGGTATAAAAGACAGTATGTGAGAGAAAGTGTAGACGAAATCTCTCAAAAACAGTATAACGAATTAGGTTGGAGAACTGATAGTAAAACAAGACCTATAATGATAAGTGATTTAAACCAGGCGGTAACGCAGAGACAGTTTATAATTAGAGACGAAACTATAGTAAATCAAATGGAAACTTTTGTTAGAAACGAGAGGGGTAGGGCGGAGGCGGTTAGTGGTGCTCATGATGATGCTATTATTGCGGCTGCTATAGCGGTGCAGTTGTATAAATCTATTCCAGAATCGCTACTTACATCGGAAGTAATAGTTAGGAATTATAGACCTAACGATTCTTTATATAATTTTTCAAGGAAATAAATTATGGCTAAAGATGCTATGGCAGAGGCGGCTGCATTGTTATCTAAGGAGTTGACTATGGCGGATGCTCCAGAAGACATCAAGAACTTCACACCATCAAGGCGTGGTGATGTTGATGCTTTTGTTGGATCTCTACAGGATGACCCAACTTACGAAAAACCAGCAGTAAGTAAGCACGAGGAGGTTGTTATTAAAAATGATTTTTCTAGTGAAGTCCGAGAATTTCCAAACTATGAGGATATTAAATCTAAAATGAAGCAGGGTGAGAAAATGTATTCTCTGAAAAACACGGCGGATATTACTCTTACTACTGACTGGAATTTAGAAACCCTTCCCGTTGATATGCACGGCGAATTCAAGAAGTATCTTGAGGCAAAGTATATACAGCACGGTTTACAAATGTTAGTTGGGAGGGCTATTTTAGTAGCAATTATTGTTGAGGGTCGTACTATTAATTTTCTTGAGAATTATTTAAAACAGAAACAATTTCCAACTCTATTACCAGTGGTTGCTGGTCCTGAGATTGATTTTCGATCCCAATTGGTAATCCCTTCTGGCGAATCCGTGATTGTGACTGAGAGACAAATGAAAGCACTAGAGGCTTTTCATAAGGTTAGAGATCCTCATCCACAGTCTGATGGTAAAACAACTTATTCCGATTGGTTAGGATTTTTAGTTGTTAAAGAATTAAAGCCTGAGGATTTGAAGGATATTAAAAGAAGTTTCGTAACGAGCACCGATGTTATCAGAGGTAAACTAGAGGCTATAAGTGAAAGAGTCGAGAGAGAAATAAAAGCTCTTGGATCTAAAGAAAAAGAGTATGCGGAGGAATAATATGTTATTATTAGGTAATGGGAAACTTACTACATGTCGAGGAGATTCCTGTTGAGTTTACCGATTGGTTAAACTTGCAGGTGTCTGAGGGTAAATATGTTGAGGTTGTAATTAGCAAGAAATACGTCATTTCTGTTAACGTTAAAGAACCTGACAATGGGGATTGGAGTACCATGGAGTATGGGACCATAGCGGGGTCTAATGGTTTATGGTTTAAGCAAAACGTATATCACCCAGCGATTGTGTTAGGTAAATTTGTTTATAACTATAATGGCAAGAGGAAAGAAACTAGAGAAGAGTAAATCTACAAACCCAAAGCTGACGGAGAATGAATTATTTTTTAATTCAGCTCTTAATAAGTCCGTTACGGCTAGAAAAACCAGTTGTTTCTGGGATGTTGGTGGTGGTTCTACAGTAGAAACTGGTAATACTAATACCGGCGGGAACTGGGAGGATAGGTGGGACTTACAGGATAAATTTGCACTAGCCTGGTGGGGCCGGTTAGATCAGTCTGACGGCTATAGGTCTAATGTTAAATCCCCTGAGATTGTAGGCCGTCTTCAATCTGTAATGCACAAGCTCTCTGATGTGAATCTTGAATGGGTAGTGAGACCTAAAATAGAAGAGGCTAAGTTTGCGGCTGAAATAGACCAGATTGTCATGAATGAAATGTTCCGCAGAAATATGATGTCATACAAGTTTGCCGAATCTTATTATGATGCTTTAAGGCACGGTTCTGCTCCTGCTACTCTTGATTTTATTACCCGATATAGGGACGTTAAAATCCCCGTTAATAGTGTAGATAGTATGACGGACGAGGAAAAGGCTAAGGTTGAGAAAGGTGAAAGCGTATGGAGACCTGCTAAAATACTAGATCTGAGAGAGATTGTTTTTTCAAATAGAAATATACGAGAAATTTACGTTGATCCCAATGCTAGAAATATACATGGTGATGTGTATAATGCTCAGTACTATTTTATTGTGACTCGGTATGAGTATGGGTTATGGAAGTCTATGTTTGAAGGTAAGTCCGGGTATAAGAATATCAATAAAGTAATGGCCTCTGGAAGGGATGATCGAGACGAGGTTTATGAGGACGAGTTTTTCCCTACTCCTAGTGAAGAGGGTGGAGATTATGTTACTCAAATCGAAATGTTCCACTTATATAAGGACTTGCATATGGTTCGAGCTAACGGAGTATTTATTAAGGAGGATCCTTTACCATACAACCATAAGCAATTAAACCTTCTTTGGTTTACGCCTTTCAAATTGCCAGAGCAGCTTTATGGGGTTGGACTAGTTGACCTACTGATTCCTATAGTCACAATGATTGAGAGTATTCAGAATGCTGTTTATGATTATGTGAACTACACTACTAACCCTATATTAATGATTGAAAGGAGGGTCTACAATGAGTTTAGTAGAGCCTATAGAGAAGCTAAGCCAGGTTTGTTATTACCTGTTACTGATACGGGAAGATCTGCTGTACCTCTTAAGTATCAACCATTATCAATGGATGTATTCCAAGCTCTTCAAAGCTTACAAAGAGATGCCGTAACTGCTTCACAGGTTGACCCATCTCAGTTAGGAATTATTCGTAAAAATATAACGGCTACAGCAAATATTATGAATAAAGAAGTTGTTGAAGCTTATGTGAATTTTGTTCTTAGAAACTTCATGCAAACATTTACGATTGCTGGTCGCCAGATGAATTCCCTTGTTCACCAATTTTTAACACAAGAAGAAGTAACTCAGATTGTTAATGGAGATAATTCCATCGAAGACCTAACTAGATACCGAGTTATACCAGTCTACGATAAAAAGATAGATATAGACTGGGAGAATAAGACTATAAGCTCTGAAAATAAACCGGGAGAGGTTAGTTATATAAAAATGAGTCCAGACATATATAAGTATAAGAAAGATGGCAAGGATCTTTGGGTAAGACCTCAAGACTTAGAGGTGTATGTATCTCCTGAATCCGTTGAAATTGTAAGTAAGGCCTTAGAAAGGCAAAAGAAAGCAGAGGACTTCGCACAGTTATCACCATATATGGTAGATCCTTCTAATAGAGAAGCTCTAGCTAAACATCCAATGCCTCTGATTGATGCCACTACATTTATAGAGGATGTATTTGAGCAGAGAAATATAAGCAAAAAACACTTATTGAAACATAGTGGTCGAGTTGAAAAAGATATTGACTACGCTAGGGAGCAAAATGAGAGTATGTTCAAGGGCGAGCCAGTTATCCCAGAACCGGGTATGAGTAAAGAACATTTACAGGTTCACGAGGATTTTATTAAGCTACTCGTTAATTATAGGAAACCTCTACAAAAACAAGTTGATAAGATAGAAGCTGAAAGGCAACAATCTATGATGATGATGC
>CAZUOO010000031.1:0-8840 GCA_964621555.1 uncultured Candidatus Saccharibacteria bacterium
GAACCTGATATGGATTTCCTAATACCTCTAGTTAAGGAAGGGTTGGGGGGATAGGGAATTGACTAATAGCATCCTTTACCTGTGAACTAAATCAACCTGCTTGAAATACACTAATACAATTAAGGATTATTCCTGTTAGTGAGAAGTATATTGATTTAGCAGTACAGTTGGTAGGGGAGAATAGTGATATTAGGATTGATATTGATGATAGGGCACAGAGTGTTAGTAAGAGGATAAAGATGGCGCATAAGGAGGGTATTCCACATATACTTGTGGTAGGGGAGAAGGAACAATACTCAAAAGAAGCAATCTCTATATTTGATGTAGTTAGAAGCTCCATGGATATAGATGTACCATATATACCTATTAGTTGGCCTAATAGATTATCATTACAATATAGGATGTAGGGATTCTATATTTTTAATACGTTTGATATTTTGAAGAATTTCTAGTATTATGTTTCCATAACATACGGAAAAGCGTATCTTACAGAAATGAAATACTCTGAAATACAATACAATTTAAGAGATTTAGGAGTTTTTACCCTTAACGATGTGAGAACTATAGATAGCGAATTTAGAGAACCTACATTGAATGATTGGTTGAATAATGGTTGGGTAAAGAGGATTAGAAGATTTTGGTATGCTGATTCAAGCTTTCTACCAACTGGAAATGACTACTTCTTTATTGCGAATAAGATATATTCACCATCATATGTGTCACTTGAGAGCGCTCTTAGCTACTATGGCTTTATTCCAGAATTAGTCCAACACGTAACCTCTATCTCAACAAGAAAGACAACACTCTTTGATACTGATTTTGGAGTGTATTCATATAGAAGTATTAAGAATGGCTTGTTTTTCGGATATGAAATAGTTGAAAATGGGTCCAGGTCAATTTCATTAGCTTCACCTGAGAAGGCCATTTTAGATTATATATACTTTCATCACGAAATAGTGGATATGAATGATTTTGGGGAACTTAGATTTAATAGTGAAGTTATACGCTCAACAATTGATAAAATTAAATTGGAAAGCTATCTTAAGCAGTTTAGTAGTTTGGAGCTAAAACATAGATATAATATATTAATGCAATATTTAAATGCTTAGTCTAGAAGAAATTAAGAAGCAGTACCCAAGCGATCTTCACAGATTTGATAGGGGTATCTTAAGAGAATATCTGCAATACTTGATTTTAGAAATCATATTTAGCACGGATATATCAAGAAAGCTTTCCTTTTTGGGAGGTACTTGCTTGAGAATTGTACATGGAATTAGAAGGTTCTCTGAAGATTTGGATTTTGATAATAAAGAGCTAACGACTGAGGAGTTCATCTCCTTATCGAAGACTATTGAGATTGAACTTGGCAGGCAGGGTTTTGATGTGAAGACAAGTGTAACAGAAAAACAGGCGATTCACTGTCATGTAAAGTTTTCTAATATTCTTTTTGACAATAAAATTAGTAGTATTAAAAGCGAAAAAATTGATATTCAGATAGATACTTTTGATCAAGGGTATGAATACGAGTCAGATCTATATCTTCTAAACAAGTTTAATGTCTTTAAACAGATTAGAGTTACACCAAAATCAATTATACTATCTCAGAAGTTATGGACAATTACTCAAAGAAGTAGGGTGAAGGGAAGAGATTTCTACGATATTATTAATCTTCTTCAGACAACAGCACCTGATTTAGGATTTCTTAACCTTAAATTTGAAACTCAAAGTTGGCTTGAAGCAAAAAAGAGAATACTAAGTAATATTGAAGATGTTGATTTGAATGTAGCCTTGAATGATGTCCAACCATTTTTGATAAATATAGAAGAGGGGAAGAAGATATTAATGTTTAGAGAGTATATCGAACAAGTGATGTTTGATTAGTTACGAATATTTCGTTTAAACCTCTCAATAGACCTACTTCCATTCACTAATACTGCATTGTATATATTAATCCTCATCTAAAGAAACGATGGATTTACTATCCTGTTTGTACTAAAGTTGGGATGCTGTTAATGGATTCTTTCTGAAACCTTAATGTAGGTGGGTCTTGCGGACTTATTCTTAGCCAAAATAGCTGGAGTCCATGACCTAAGTAAATTTTTTATAAAAGCAATGTTTTCAGCAGGGTATCCCTCTCTCTCCATCATTTCCCAATCGGTCAGAAGAAGAATTCTCATTGCCAATGCAAAGTCTCTTAGTGAACCTCGGTAATTAATGGAACTAGGATCCTCAGGATTACTTAACTCTCGGAATCTCTTATAACCATGAAAGACACTTTGTGTAATTAGGTTCTGGGTGTGTATATCTGGAGGTTTAAGCCAATTGCCATCTGGATCTTTTACAGTTAGGAACCATAGCAAAATACGAGAGATTGTGGAGAACCTTTTAGGCTCTATTGGGCCACTCATTTCACTTATTGTTGAGAAAAGTGGATATAGAAAAAGAGATCCATAATTTGAATTGAGTCTAAACTGTGGTTCGGGATTGATCTCAAAATCTGCCTTGATAGACATCTTTGGCCATACCGCCTCTGTTGTCACTTGCCAAGAATCTGAATTATGTATAAATGTCGCTTCTCCACCACTTCCTTTCACTACAAGAATCTTTACATCGCCAGTGGCGGTTTTTATTTCTGCGCAAATTCGATTCTCTTCCAAGATATCCCTGATCGTTTCAAGGTTCATTCCTTCGAAGTATAGATCCAAATCTTGTCTTAGCATTCTTTCTTCTGGATACTGTTGTAGCATTTCTACCAGTGGGCCAAGAAGCTTTTTCTGTTCTTCTGTATATTGCTCGGATGAAATACCCTTGGTATAGTCAATTGTGGTACATCCCATTGCTTCTCTAAGTGTTCTACCTCCAACTTTGATACTCCCACCATATTCTTTTATTGTTGTAAGGGCGCCTATAAAGGCAGTTCGTTCTTCTTCTGTAGTGAATACACCAGCAATTAGGTCACTTGGTTTGAACGTCTCAGCCATTTGCTCTGCTTGATAGTCAGGAAAATCAGCTCCAGAGGTAGATGCAGGAGGGTATGGTTGACTCTCATATGTTGTACTAATTAGTCCTGCCATATATATCCTTTTCCTTTAACTGTTGTAAGCTTTTCAGGATCAATACCACTCTTGAGAAGTTTCCTTCTAAACCTAGATACTGCTTTATCTATTGCCCAAAGAGTTGTTTCAACATAACTATCTGGGCGTAACAGCTCGGCAACAGTATCTTTATCTACCAGTGTACGTGTATTTGACTTAAAGTGTTTTAATAGCTTCTTCTCGCCATCAGTTAGTATTGTTAGGACCTTTCTCTCAGGGTCAATATCAAGTATTTGTGAGTGTATATTAAAAAGCTGTAGATTTGAAACTCCAAAGGCTTTTAGGTCATTGATAGTTTCTATATCAGTAACTTTCTCCCCTTGAATTGTGCTTTTGATTGCTTTTTGATAACGCTTAGGTAAAAAGTCCCACTGTAGTCTCAGTTTAACATCTATGTTTGTGGTGTCTCTTGAGCTTCTTAGGTACTCCTTTGTCAATTGTAGTATGCCACCATATGTATCAGCGATATATTTTACATCACCTTCTTCAATATTAACGTTATACTTATCTGCTCTATCATGTATATAATCCAGTAGTATGGTCTCTTGAGGGATTGGGATTATCTTCATAGTATTTGCTAGTATCAATGTCTCTTTATGGTTTTGTAAATGTGATTTAAACCAAACTTTATCAACAACATTGAATATCAAGTGTACTCTTCGTGGATTGATTGAAACTAGCTTCACAAATAGTTGAAGGATTTTTGTTTTCTCTGTATTTGAGTAGTCATCAATTCTTCCTAGTATAAATGTAATTTCGGTTCCAGACTTTAAACTTTTATGTATTCTTTGAGCTATAGAGTCTACTGAATCAAAGCCCGCACTTTCTAATAGCTTCAGTAGGGTCTTTTTTTCAGATAAGTGTCCCCATAGTTGATAAATCTCCATTGAATTTAACAATTGTCCTAGATTCTCATTTAATATCTCACGACTGCTTAGGATGTCCTTTATGATTGTTGTCATTCCTGAACCAGGCCACCAGAATAGTGTGGCATTCTCTCCATGTTTTATTGGATCTAATAGACCTTTTGCATACGACTTCGCTAATTTTAGGTCTACTGTATTTAGTCTCATAGTATATTATATCATAATCGCGTCATAAACGAGAGGTCGGATGTCAGAGATGGCTCATTCCTGACATGTAGGGTCAAGCTAAATACTTATGTCTACTATAAAATATCCACATGGAAAATAAAAAAACATATTACGTGTTTGATCTAGACGACACGCTTGCAGATTCATATGCTTACAACCAAGAGATGTTTGTTGATACGTTTCTACCATATCTTGGTAATGACTTAACAAGGAATGAGAAATATTTACGCGAGTTACATTTTGAGAGCAAGGGGAAGTCAATGCTAGATCAGTTTGCGGTAGCTATTAGGCATCTTAAGTTAGATGTCACTCCGCAACGCCTCATGCACGAGAATGAAGAATTGCATAAGGAAAAAATTACAAGCATCTCATTATTTAGTTCTGTGGTTGATTATATTAAGTTGCTTAGATCACAGGGTAATGATATTGCAATCTTGAGTAATAGACAGAGTGAGTCTTTGAATAAGCTTGTTGAAAAAGAGGGTCTTAAGTCATGCTTTACAAGAGTTGTTTCTTGTACAGACGAAGGTTATGAGAAACCTGATCCATATTGTTTAAACATGCTTATAAAAGAGTCGGGGAAACGTCCTAATGAGTTCGTGTACTTTGGAGATTCAAAGACTGATGCAGAGTTTGCTAGATCTGCAGGAGTTGATTGTATTATCATTGACCAGTATATAAACAATAAATCCTTCTATAGTATTTTATTGGGATTTAAGTCTTAACCTCCCATATTACTGTATTAGTTATCATGGGGCTAGAAAGTTAAAGTAGGATAATGATATTTCTTACTACTTCTCCACCCTTACACTCTTTGGTATTGTACCTACAAACTGAACCTTTGATCCTTCCTGCTTCAATGATTCAATATTAAGATTAGGAACCTGATTTAGCCTATCCTCAATTGCTCTCGAACCTATATCTGCAACCATCTTTGTAATCTCACTCGGAACATTGAAATTCTGTATTCTAAATACCTGTGGCATTACAGTTAGTTGATTGTCATCCATAAAGAATTCACCCTTTGTGTATATGTATACTTCCTTGCCTAATACTCCTAAGTATTTCTTTCCTTTTTCAATCTCTTCCTCTGTATATCCAAGTTCTCTTGCTGCTTGTACTGTAGTTTCAATATTTAAATTAAATGATGCTTCAGCAGTTCCATCATTATTAAATCTAACCTGTACATTTGAAAATGGTATTTTTGTTGATTCTGTCCTAACTGTATTTAATTGGGAAGTTACCTCTTCTGATGTTAGTGTTGTATCAACCTCTAAAGTACCTTCATATATTAAATCTTTGTTTGTAGGGAGGTCACTTGCTGAAATATTATATTCAAGACCAACCTTTTTCATTAGATCTAAGTTTAATTGAGGGTCATTCTCTATACCAAGATCCACCCGTTTAACAAAGTTATCGGAAAGAGAAGGGATGAAGCCAAAGTATGCGGCAAAACCTCCTACTAGAAGTAGGAAAACGAATATAACAGAGAGTGTGAAAATTAAAACCTTTTTCATATTGTTAAAATATTAGGTTAGTATCCTGATAGTATCAGAAAAAGGTTGGGAAATATATTGCTATAGCTCGTGGTTGCTAAACCGAGTTTATTAGGGGTAGTATGTTCTTACATTCTTCCTACTCTGAATATCCTTTTGCTTGTAGCTTGAAGTTCTTAGCATACTCTCCATTTAGTTGTATCAAAGACCTATGATCACCTGATTCAACAATCCTTCCATTCTTTAGTACGCATATTAAATCAGCATTCCTAACAGTTGAGTATCTATGTGATACGTAAATAACGGTCTTACCTTTCGTATAGTTATTAATATTCTCGAAAATCTCATATTCTGCCTGTGCATCAATTGCTGAGGTTGGTTCATCAAATATTAATACCGGAGGGTTTCTATACAATGTTCTGGCTATACCTAACCTTTGCCACTGTCCCCATGAAGGATCCACTCCATCTTCAAATTGTATGGAAAGTATCTGTTTAAACCCGTTACTATACTTGCTGGCAAAGCTTGTGACATTGGCTTGTGCAGCCGCCTTTTCAATGCCCTCTGAATCAATTTTCTTCGATACATTCCCAAAATATATGTTCTCCTCAACCGTAAAGGCTGGATATGTATTAAAATGTTGGGTGAGGAGTCCGAGGTTTTGTTCCCAACTCTCTGTTTCAATATTCACAAGGTTTTCCCCATTAATTTCAATCCTACCGTTATCAAGCATGTAGAATCTTGAAAGGAGTTTAATTAGTGTGGTTTTTCCCACTCCGTTCTCACCAACTAGTGCCACTTTCATTCCTGGTTTAATAGTTAGGTCTATATCTTTAAGTATCTCCCTATCGGTATTGGGATATTTGAATGATACATTCTTTAATTCAATGGTAGGGGGAGTTTCAAATCTACTAAGTATTACATTCCCAGTTGGAATCTTAGGCTTGAGTTGCATGAATGTATTGAAGTCCTTCATAAATAGGCCGGAGCTATATAGCTCGGTGATTTCGTATAGGAAACTGCCCAATCCGCTTGAGAAGGATAGGAAGATTGAGGAACCTAATATTAAACTACCTATGGTAATAGTACCTGTTAGTGCAAGGTTAATTAACAGATATACGGAGTATATAGCCCCTACAATTCCCACTAGGTCTGTAAGGATCATCATGTAGAATCTCTTCTTGATAACGGGCTTTCTCTTCTGGTGGTATGAGTGGAGTATCTCTCTTAATACTCCTACTAGGTGTGGGGATATATTGTTAATACTTGCTTCGATTAGGTTCTCTTTATTCAGAAGGAAGTCTTTAGTTAGGTTAAACTTCCTAAACTTATCTGCATCTGCATGCCATATTCCCCAGTCTATTGAACCAAATTTCATTTTAGCTAATACCGAAGGGATTGAAGTCGCTACAACTATCAACGTTACAAGTGGAGAGATATTAAATAGTATGAAGGCACTAATACCGAGTATTATAGAGGCACTGAGTACCCTCCCGAATGTAAATATTAAGTGTCTAATTCTCCATTCATATGATTCCCTAATTACTTGGAATATTCTATTTACCTCTGGGTCTTCTAAGCTCTGTATATCTAGGGAGGAATACTTCTCAACAACCTCTGTATTAACTTTCAGCTCTAGCTTGTCGTATATGATAGTTTGTAGTGCGTCGTCTAGTTTTCCTGTTACAGACCTAGTAATTTCAATTACACCATAGAGTATAAAAGGTACTATCATTAGAGAGAATGTTAAGCTGTCATTCTGAATTCCGTTAATTGCAGTATCTATGAGTGTTGCCCATATTATTGAAAAGAGAAGGGGGGTTGATTGGTTAGTTGCATTGAGTATCCATTGGGATATGATTAGAAACTTGTTTGAAGATAGTCCGTATTTTAATCCTGCTATTACGTTTTTGAACATATTTATATCTCTAATATTTACTGAAAAAGTATAGCATAAAGGGGGGGCACTTTTAATGTGATATTAGTTATAACCGTCCCGTGGAGTAATAGGCAACCTGAGATAGTCCCCTCGATTATCTTGATTCTATAATTTTAAAGAATATTGCATCTATTTGAGATATGCTTTTCCCATTTATTATTATCTTGTCCAATTTGTTTAAAAGATGATCTGGTTCTATAAGATTTTCGTCGTGCAACAACTCTCTGTAAATTGGTAGGTCAAAATTCTCTATGTACTTTTTGATGTGCTTGGGTAGTTTGTTAGTGTTTTTAAGCGTCTCGTATGGTGGCTCGATAGTCTCACTATTTTGCGCTCTTGTATACCAAATCTTTTGATATTCCTTTTGTTGCTCACCTAAATCTATTTCGAAACTATCTTTTCCCCACGCAACCATCTTTGTGGTAAAGTCTATCTTAATGTTATCACAGATTTGTTTTAGGACTTCAACTGGAAAAAGTCTAAAGATAGTGGAGTCAATAATCATATACGGGATGGCGTTTTCCCGTAAGAATTCAATCTGCTCTTTTATAGATGAAAGTCCTGAGAAGGCGTTATTGTAGATATCTAAATTTATTAGAAGCTCATTTACGTGAGAAAAATCTTCAGAATCACTAGTATAATTTATTAAGGCAGTCCACGAAGTAAATCCTTCACTTTTCGCGTACTTCTCTAGAATCTCTTTCTGATGTTCTAGTGTAAAATCTGACCGATTATACTTTAATCCAAGTAGAGAGATTATTGTTGTAGTGATGGACTCCTTATACCTCATGTCTAATGTTCGAATTAGTTTTTTTAGTCTTGATGTCGAAGATAGATATGGATTTCTAATCAAAAAAATTATGGGTTTATCGCATAGCTTAAAAAAGTTCTCGTATTCTTTCGTATGCAATCCCACCCATGCTGACATCTCTTTTGCTAATAGAGCCTCATTTAATTGGGATACATCTATAATGTCCAATAAGTTTTGATAAGAAGCCTTGGTCTTCTTCTGGAGCAATTCTGGAGTAAAATGAATTTTACTTAGTGGTGTGAAAGGCTCATGGCAGTATGTATTGATCGATGGAGACCTAAGCAAGCTGCTTGCAAGGATTGTGGATCCGGATCTAGGGCAGGATATTAGGGATAATAATCTTAGTTTTTTTCCCTTAATCTTACTCTCTAACTCCGTATAAGTACTCATATATATGATTAATAA
>CAZUOO010000032.1:0-8262 GCA_964621555.1 uncultured Candidatus Saccharibacteria bacterium
TTTCTAATATTCTCTTCCCCTTTCAATTCAACTCCACCAAAGGTGAGAGACCAACTTCCTGTAACTCCAACGGAGAGATTAATTGAGCCTTCTGGTTGTGCTGAGGAACCGGGCGTACCCCCAGAACCATCAGGAGCAGGAGGCTTCTCCCAACCAATAGGGTTATCATTAGCATCCTTTTTAACAACGACAGGAGTATGGCCAGCATAATCTCCTTGAGTAACAGCATTTGACCCTCCAACTATTGCAGAATAGTTACCTGCATTGTCCTCAAGTCCAATACTTTTCAACACATTACCATCAAGAGCTCCGCTAGTATTATTTGCCACCTGCTTTGCTGCATTACCATACCCTATGTTAGCGGCATAAGCCTCAAGTGCAGCTCCACTACATGCAGGTGTACCTGCATTTCCTGCATTACACGCCGCATTAACACCAAACACTAACTTATACAGGAAGTTATCCTTCTCTTTATATTCAATCTCTAAATCTGGATATGCTCCATCAAAATCACCAAACACCCATTTAATAGGGAGAGTCTCTGCTGAAGACTTATACCTACCTGTAACTTCAAAAAGGTCATTACCTGAAGCTACATCCATAACTTCTCCCGTATTGCTCATTAAATTACCTCCATCAAGATACCAACCACCCTCTTCATTAGTAACGCTGGAGTATTCTACTGATACCTGCGCTTTAGTATTTAAGAACTTTGCAAATACAATTGAGTCAGAAGAATAGTTACCATCGGAAGAAACAATCCTACCAAAAACTGGAGTAGGTTCTTTTATAGAGGTAGGGGTTTTGAATGTCTTTAAACTGGAAACTTCCCCTTTCCAACCCCACAATCGATCCCCCACTCGGAAATGATACTCCTTACTCTCGTTTAGATTACGAATAGTGACATGATGTACATAGTACCTACCTATTCTCTTAACACTAACCGTATCACAATTATAGTTTTCACCACTTACAGCAAAATCTTCATCAACCTCAGACTCAATCTTTTTATTGAAATCCTCAACGCACTCTCTTTGTGCTCTCGCATAATCCCTATCGTCATATGCCTTCCTACCCCCTACACTACTTAATACCCAAGGAAGAAAACTGCCTTTTTCTTTATATACAACAACCCCTGTCATTGGAGCTTCTGTATACCAAGAGACAGTTGCGGAGCTCGAGGTTACGTTTGTAACTCTAACCTGCTGAGGCTGGTAGAATAGTGAGAGGAAAAGGAGAACAAGGAGGTATACACTACCCACTATTAACACCCCTTTACTCACAATACGTAGGGAAGAATTAGCGATATATTTCCAATCTAGTTTCATCTAAAGATAGTTATAAATATTTACTTTTACTCAATATATAGCAAACAATATATTGGGTACTATGTCAAGGTTTAGAGATGGCTTAGAGCCTGAAAAATCCGAATATTCGGATTTTTGTTTTTATATATCCATCTAGATGATATAATGAGAATATGCATAAATACTACATTCCTCACGAATTGAAGGTTGGTGACATTACTCATCTAGCTGACAACGATAGTGAGATCGCAATAAAAATTGGAATAAAGGTTGAAGAGATTATAGAGATTGAGACCTATACATCAATATTCAACGCCATCGTAACCAATATTTCCAAGAGAAATATAGAGGTAGAGATATTGGAAAAGGTTGGAGATAGAAAAGGTGGAAGTAGCAAAGATATTGGAGGAATAGCCATAATCCAATCTATCTCAAATCCAAAGAAGTTTGGATTCTTTTTAGAGAAAGCAGTGGAAATTGGTATAAATAGCGTATTCCCTCTTTCCTCCGAGCTATCAATTATCAATGGTAAGGAGTTCTTGAAAAACAAAGGGCTATACGAGAAAATAATTACAGATGCTACAGAGCAATCGAGAAACCCATACCCAACTATACTAAAGTCTCCATGTACAGTATCCGAGCTTAAAGACAGCGTAAAGGACGAAGATATTAAAATATGCTTGGCAACAGAGAGTGTGAAATGTAAAGGATTAAAAGAAATTATTCTTGCAAATGATATGAAAGGTCGCAATGTATACATAGCAATTGGCCCAGAGTCAGGTTGGAGCATTGAAGATATAGATGGTTTCAAAAAACTAGGTTTTGAGTTTGTGGAGCTTAAAGGGAATATTCTAAGAACAGAGACAGTTGGTCTTGTAATTGGAAGCATAGTTAAATTCGTTCGTGGCGAAATATAATGAAAAAGAATAAAAGAAGTACATTTAAAAAGAGTCAGAAGAATAAAAAGAAGTACTTTACAAAGCTAGATGTATTTCTTTCAAGAATGGCGAGCATTTTACGAGTACCAACTGGTATGGCTATGGATATGTTTTCAGAGAGAGCCGCAACCACAATTAGACTCAACAACTTAATCCAAGAGCCAAGAAGAACAGTACTTCAGCTTAAGCATATGGGGGCAGAGCTCGAGAAAGTTGAGTGGCTACAAGATACATACGTAGTTAAGAATATGGATAAGTCTGACCTTGCAGTTACACAGATGTATAAGATGGGCTTCTTCTATATTCAAAACCTTTCAAGTATGATCCCTGCTGCAATCCTCTCCCCTTCCCCTAATCAAATAGTACTAGATATGTGTGCTGCACCAGGGAGTAAAACTACACAATTAGCATCGATGCTAAACAACAAAGGTAGTATTGTAGCTAATGACGCTGACGTTCATAGAGTGGCAAAGCTTAGGTCGGTATTAGAGATGTTCAATGTAAAGAATGTAAAATTAAGAAATGGAGCGGGTGAGGCAATAGGTAAGAGAGAGGAAGGACACTATGACAAGATACTTCTAGATGCTCCATGTTCAGGAGAAGGGCTTGTATATCTAAAAGGTGAGAAGCCTCTTAGATTCTGGAATATTAAGAAGATCAAACCAATGGCCAATATTCAGAAGAAATTAATAGAGTCTGCATTTAATGCATTGAAGAAAGGTGGCACACTGGTATATTCTACGTGTACTCTAGAAACAGAGGAGAACGAGGGAGTGGTATCCCATCTCATCGATAGATACCCTAATGCAGTAGTACAAGAGGTAGAATTATTTGATTCAGAGGCTTTCAATGAGGAAAAGAAGCATGTTAAAAGAGGTATTAAAGAGTGGAATGGTCTTGTATACCACCCAGATGTTTCAAAAACATATAGGGTTATTCCTTCAGGTAAGATGATGGGTTTCTATATTGCCAAGATAGTTAAGAAGTAGTACCACTAATCCTAGAACTCAAAAGGAAAATACTTATACCTATACTCCTTACTGTAATCAACCAAATGGTATGTCTCAGGTGATAGTGCGATTATTAAATAGATAATAAACTTCATCACAATATTATTAAGTTCCAATTGTGATTTATGTACAAAGAACGCCCTAGCCTTTCTATGATTCCAACCATTCTTCAGAATATAATTTGGAATACTCCTATACCTATCCGCCCTATTTTTAAATAACTTCCTAAACAATCCCTTTGGTGAATAGAAGAGCAGAGGGATATTCTTTCTTTTACATATATCAAGGGTAGCTTTAGAGAGTGCAATATGGTCAGGGTGACCTGTCATTCCCCCAGGGTCATATGTAACAACTAATTCTGGATTATACTTCTCAATATACTCTTCAACATATTTAGTTATAGTAGCAGATGAGTATCTTAAAAAACCATCCTTGAATGTTCCAATGTGATGTTCTTTAACATCAAGTATCTCCATAGCCCTACGAAATTCTTTCACTCTCTTTCTTCCCAACCTATTTCCTAAGGCACGTAGGCTCTTCCCATACTCCCCTCTAGTTAAGCAGAGAACGTTTGTATCAACACCAAGCTTTGAGGCCTTTAAGAGTAGTCCCCCTATGGTGAAGGATTCATCGTCGGGATGAGGGAAGACGCCTAGTATTCTCTTAGGCTTAAAGCTATGTAAATATGTATCAATACTTTTCAATATAATTATGGCTTGAGAATTATGAAAGAGATTATATCAGTATTGAAAATGTAGAACAAAAAGGGGGGATTTCTCCCCCCTTACAGTTACAAGTATAATGAGACCTAGTCTCTTTTTACGTCCTTGTTATCGGTCCCTTTCATAGATAGCTTTATCTTACCAAAGTTATCAATATCCAAAACCTTAACCTTAACTTCCTGACCTTCCTTTACATATTCATTAACGTCTTTCACAAATGTGTCAGCCATTTCAGAAACATGTACTAGACCAGAAACATCTCTACCAATATCAACGAATGCTCCGTAAGGCATAACTGATGCTACAACACCGTCATATACATTTCCCACTACAGGAACGAATGATATTCCAGAGATAGCTTCAAGTGCCTCTTCAAGATTCCTTCTATTGCTTGAGAATATGTAAACAGTACCATCCTCTTCAACGTTAATCTCAGAATTGGTAGATTCACTTAACTCACGAATATGCTTTCCTCCTGGACCAATCAATTCCCCAATCTTGCTTACAGGAATCTGAATCTTCTCAACCATTGGAGCAAATGGAGAAAGTGATTTCTTTGGTTCAGAGATTGTATCGTACATTACGTCTAGTATTTTCATTCTAGCCTCTGTAGCTTGCACCATTGCTTTTTCAAAGATATCCATAGGAAGTCCTTTTGCTTTGGTATCAAACTGAACAGATGTAACTCCGTCCCTTGTACCAGCAACTTTGAAATCCATGAATCCATAGAAATCTTCAAGATCACGAATATCTGTGAGGATTGCAAAGTCTTCAGGTTCTGATTCATCAAATACTATTCCACACGCAATTCCTGCTACATGCTTCTTTATTGGTACACCAGCATCCATGAGAGCTAGAGTTGATGCACTGGCTGTTGCCTGTGAACTTGATCCGTTCTCAGAAAGAACATCGCTGTTAACAATAATTGTGTATGGGAACTCATCTACTGATGGAAGAACAGGTATTACAGCCTTCTCACCTAGTGCTCCGTGTCCGATTTCTCTTCTTCCGGGCATTGGCTTATATCTCTCCATATGTCCCATTGTGAATGGATATTGTGAGTAGAAGTGCATGTATGATCTACTATCTTCACCAGTCATAGTTTCAACCAATAATTGCTTCTGTATAGTTGCAAGAGTAACAGTAGAAAGTACCTGAGTTAATCCCCTTGTGAAGAGTCCGCTTCCATGAACTCGTGGGAGCAACCCGACCTCACACTCCATTTCACGAACTTCATTGTATGCTCTTCCGTCAAGTCTCTTACTCTCAGCTTTTACAAACTTCCTCATCATATACTTAGCCACCTTCTCGTATGCTTCCTTTAATTGAGACTTTGAGTACTTACCCTCAAATTTCTTAGCCATATCCTCTTGTATAGACTTAGCCTCAGCAGATGACCTAACCATTGTTTTATGGAACTGTGGATCTTCTGATGCACTTATATCTAATACCTTCATAATTCTATCTCCAAAGTCATCCTTAACTGCACCAATTAGCTCAGCAGGAAGTTCAAAGGATACATATTCATCCTTAACAGGTTTGAGTAGCTCGATAAACTGCTTCTGTGGCTCTAACCACTTTGCCATTTCATCTATACCAAATTTCATAGCCTCCAGAACTTGATTCTCTGGAACTTCAAATGCATCTGCATCTAAGTTGGTAACATTCTTTCCATCACCTGCTATTACGAGGTTCAATTTTGCAAAATCACCTTCTCCAACTCTATCTACCTTTGGAAGGTACTTAAGTATTTGCTGGTATTCACTATTAGATCCATCCTTAAAACCAACCCTAACACCTGCGAGTGGGCTTGTGAATGGCGATTTTGAAGCCTGTAGGGCTACAGAAACGGCATTTAGACCAACTATAGAAGGATCATGCTCTGGATCATAGGAGAGTATCTCTACCATTACCAAAACTTCATTTCTATAATCAGATGGGAAAAGTGGTCTTATGGACCTATCAATAATTCTAGCTCTTAAAATTGCTTCATCAGTTGGAAATCTCTCTCTTTTTACAAATCTAGATGAAGAAATCACACCTGCTGCAGCAAGTTTTTCTATATACTCAACAGACAATGGGAAATAATCTAAGTCGGAATTTGGTTCTCCAATGGAAACAGTAGCTAATACAACTGTATCTCCCAAACCAGCCATTACGGCTACATGAGCCTTTCTTGCGAGCTTACCTGTAGAAAAGAATCCTTTACTACCGTTAATCTCAAAATCAACACGTTTTTCGTTATATAACATGCATAAAAAATAAATAATTTAAAATTTGGAAAGTTGTATATCGCGGAGGAACTTTTATTATAGTTGAGTCCCTTACTCTTTTTACTAAAGTTTTAGAGTTTTTGCAAGTTTTGTATATCTCTCTTGATCAGTATTCTTCAAATATTCTATTAATCTCCTTCTTCTTCCTACCATTTGTAGTAGACCTCTTCTTGAGTGGTTATCCTTCTTATGATCCTTCAAATGCAATGTTAGCTCTTCAATTTTTGATGTGAGAAGTGCAATCTGAACCTCTGGGGATCCTGTATCTCCTTCATGAGCTCCAAACTTCTTTACAATATTTGATTTTTCATCCTTATTTAGTGCCATATTTTCAGACTATCACATCAATTTTATATTTACAACATTTGTACCCTAAAAACAGTTACAAACGATTTAGCCTTTATTTTTACTATATTCTCGACCAAATGTCAATGATATAGGCTAGAGCAATAGCTAATTACAATAGAGGTTGATATTAGATTTGCATCTCAATCGTCTCAACAAGTTTCTTCTCAAACTCAGTTTTCTTCCAATATTTAATATCGCAAACTGCATGAGAATCATCGCCATTACCACCAAAAAGCCTTGCGAAAGCGAGAGCAGACTTCTCTTCTGGTTGGTTAGATTCTATGAAACAGGTATATACCCCATCTTCAAACTCAACCCCCACAAAGGCCATTCTATACTCCTGAGAGATATTAAAAGGTATTCTCCCTCGAAGATCCAACTGATCTTTAGTAATCCCAATCTTATCTACATCCTGCTTACTAACCAGTGACCAGAGGAGCGAAGCCTGTTCATTTACCTTAGCCTTTTGCATCATTCTCATCTGCAGCTTTGTATTCTCAGAGGATTTTGAGAAGTACACCTCTTTGAGCGACTTTGATAGGTCGGCGCCATCGGATAGCATAGAGGATACAACCTCCCATGAATTGGAGCTTACATTTCCCTCTAACACCTTTCGATGATTAATAATTCCGTTTAATAGTATTTCAACTCCGTCCTTACCGATATCCACTTTAGAATCTCTTAGATTGTTGTACACTGTTTCTGCATACGACGCTCCGTCTTCTATAACAATGTCTATATCAGCCTTTGGATATGATACACTACCAACTGAAATTGTAGGGAGGTCTTTAAATAGATACTCGTTCTCGTCATAGATTTTCTTTAATTTTTTTGAATCTGGAATATCAACAAGTATAGTGAGGTCATACATCGCCCCGGCCTGATTCAAGATCACATTGTCGAAGGTAAAGTTACTGTCACCGGGAGTTATAAGGAACTTTAATTTCCTTTCTGCAACGATATCGTCGTATATAATTTTCTCAACGCTAGAAGATCCATAATCAATTGTTATTTCAAATGAAACAGGTCGAATTTCAGTGATATAGAGGGAATTGTGTTTTTCGAAAAGTGTGGTGATTGTAGAAGGCACTTTACCAGTAATCAAAAGGTCTACTTTCTTATCCATCCCTGAGATTACATTCGTAACTCCAATTACAGCACATGCCTTGTCAAAGTTATCTACAGACTTGGCAATTATGAGGATATTTTTAGATTTGGAGAGTAGCTCTTTTAGAGACATATAACCCTATATAATATTTACTAGGGATATATTACTTTATTATTTTATAACAGTAAAGGGAGTCGCCAACTTCAACCTCTATCTTTGAGTCTAGAATCACTCCACACTCCTGTTCTTTCTTAGCTTCGGTAATAGTATCTTTCTGATTTCTTAATGAATGTATCCTGCCTTCACCTCTAATTTCATCATCACGTACGACATATACCTTACAACCTCGCTTCACAATACCATCCTTGACTCTACAACCAATAACCACTGTACCATCAGAGAGTGTAAAGAGGGCTCTAACTTCTGCATTTCCAATCTCTTCTTCTGTTTCCTGTGGCATTCCTAAAAGTGCGAGCGCATCACCCAATTCCTCTACAAGTTTATATATAATATCGTAGGTTCTAACTAATACTTTCCTATCTTTTATTAGCTTTGT
>CAZUOO010000033.1:0-7899 GCA_964621555.1 uncultured Candidatus Saccharibacteria bacterium
TCACAGTCATGAGTCCTTTAGGCAATCTAATTCTCTTTCCATCTATTACTATAAAGCCTGAACTTTTATATATCTCCATAAACTCTTTTTTATATGTCTTAATTGTAACGGGCTTATTTACCAGAGCTCGATAGTTATCATCTTCGTGGGTATGTCCACTAATTATTTTGATCTGTACATTAGGATTAAATGTTATTCCTTCCCTCTCTATATACTCAAGGAATCTTCTAGAGTTGTGTGCATGTATTACAATGCAGTTACCATTAAACTCAGACATTTCCTTAAATACTATACTTTGTTTCTCAAGCATTTCCTCTTTTCTTTCCTTTAACTCTCTAATCTGGTCAGGGGTAAGGCCGTCCTCGTTCTTAGCAATATAGGCATCTAGAACTTCTTCCCATTCGGGGGCCATTATGAAAGTGTTAAGTCCCACAATTAAATTCTCTTTACCCTCTTGAATCCCTTTCTTTGGTGATACGTGCTGATAGAAGATTCTATCCCCGTAATACTTAAGTATTTCCAATAGCGCTTTAGGTTCTCGAGCATCCATCTCATGGTTTCCACCAGTACTCGCTAGGAACTTCTTACTCGCAGAAACATCCTTAAATGTATTCAATAGCATACTCCTTACACTTCTATGGTCTTCTAATACACCTCCGTCATGAGCACTGTCTCCACCATCTATAGCAATTATAGTTGTATCTTTGGTATCTCCTAAGTGCTCTTTTAATAATTTGGGTACAAATATCTCTATCAATTGGTTTCTAATCTCCCACAACTTTTGCTCACGGAAATCTGAGATTGGGGTTCTCTGTCCTGCAAGATACTTATCACCATCTCTTAGCTGATGTATTAGGTCTTCCCTGTGCGATTCATCCTTCCACTTCTCTCTGAATGTTACGGCTCTATTCCAAGCATAATTAAAAACTCTATCCCCATCATTTTCTGCTACCATTTTACTAAACAGATCTGGAAGCTTTTCCTCTTCGCATTCTAGTACGGTTGGAAGTATCTCCATAAATCTTTGGAATCCAACCTCTCTTATCTTCCCTCCATCTTGTCCTTCGCTTTTGGTATAGATATTTTTCTCTACCCACCTTATTAGTTTATATCCAATATGCTTAAACTGATTCCATTTAGAATCTTCATCCTTCTGAGACATTTTATATGTTCTATTGGATTCAAGAGGTTGTGTCGATTTATGTAGGTCACTAATTGAAGGCATAGTAACTGAACCTTCAATTGGTTTACCATTCTCACCAAATGGATTCTCTACAACGTTCTTTTGAAGTATTACACCTGTTTCTTGTTGGAGTTTTTCTTCCTCATCTTGCATTTCAGGCGTTTGTGTATCAAATTCCTTACCTGTTACTCTAATTCCATCAAGAAACCTACTAAAGGAGAATGTTCTGTACCCACTATTCTCACCCTTTCCAGCCTTTACCTCTACTTGAGTATTATGATCTGGAGTTTTGTGTAGATGGTCGTCTTGAGGGTGGTATCTATCTACTTCTGTAACTACTTTGGGAAATTCTGATCCTGGATCTATTACACTTTCTGTTGGTATAGGTTTAAATGGTGTCCCCATTACTCCTTCTCATTGAGATACCTTTCAACCTCTAGCTCCGCAGCTATCCCCATTCCAACCGCTGTACCAGCCTGTCTATATTGGTAGTCTGTACAATCACCTGCCGCAAACAATCCCTCTACGTTTGTAGCATATCTAAAGTGTAGGTTGAACTTTGGAATTAGTTTCTGATCTTGTTCTAATGCCACCCTATCTGATGTATATATATATCCTTTTTCGTCTAGAAGAATACCTGTATCTTTTAGGAAGGAGGTTGTTGGAACATGTCCAATTGCAAGGAACATACCCTGTACTTTAATTGTTCTTTCCTCTTTCTTTCCATCTTGAGTTGTAGTTTCTATTAGTACTCCCTCTACCATATTCTCACCTAATACTTCCTTAATCTCACTATTTAATACTATCTCAATCTTTGGGTTATCTATAACTCGCTGTTGCATGATCTTTGAAGCTCTAAACTCATCTCTTCTGTGTATTAAATATACTTTAGATGCAAATCTAGTTAGGTATGTAGCTTCCTCCATGGCTGAGTCTCCTCCACCAACTACTACAATATCTTTCTCCTTAAAGAAGAATCCATCACATGTGGCACATGCACTTACCCCTTTACCCCTTAATCTCTGCTCCGACTCTATACCTAGCCATTTTGCATCAGCACCTGTAGTTACCAGTACTGTTTGTGAAGTATATTCCTTTCCTGATGTCACCGTTACCTTGAAAATTTCTCCCTCCTTTACCACCTTGGTTACATTCTCCGATATAAATCTGGTATCAAAACGTAGGGTTTGGTCTCTAAACTTCTTGATTAACTCTGGCCCCATTATTCCTTCTGGAAATCCAGGGTAGTTTTCAACTTCAGAAGTTAATGTTAGTTGTCCTCCGGCAGGGAATCCTTCAATTACAAGTGGATTTAATTGTGCACGTGCAGCGTATAGTGCAGCTGCTAATCCTGCTGGTCCACCCCCAATTATTATCATTTTTTCAATATTGTTTTCCATGGTTATATTGTATCACACCGTGCAAGGGTTGCTATTAAATTGATGAGATTATCCATGTAGTTAGGGTGATGTTCCAAATGAATATCAGTAGTATTGAAACCCATTGTGTAGCCCTTTGAAGAGGGAGTAATACTTGGTGTTTTTTAAGGTTGAGTAGTTTGGGTATCTCCGTAATGATTAGTATTGATACTAGGATAACTAGGAGGTACATCAGAGTTTGTACAATCGTTGCATACATATCACCACCATCAATAGATTTCATGAAGAGTATTGAGAATATGAAGGCCGCAAAGAATACTACTCGAGCAGAGAAATCATGTAACGGCTTATTATCATCTATAGTTACAATGGCTGCCATTACTGTACCTGCTGATATTATGACATTGGTAATCTGTATTAATGGGAGAAGTGAGGTGTTGGAAAGAATATGAGATATGTTGAATATGAGGCTGAAGCTTAATATTCCAAATATTGCCATTGCCATTTTAAAGTGGTTCTGGAGGGGAGAATTGCTTGCTCCTAATCTACAAAAGAACTCACTTATATATACGCCTTTATTCATCTTTTGTAGTATTACCGTACATATAACTACAAGTATCACCGTAGAGATTATGTAGCAAGAGAGCCAGAGTATGTTGATTGTTTCCATAATGTTTTGAATATTATCATATTAATTGGTACGATTGAATATTAAGATTAAAATAGTCTTTATATGTTAAAAGGAATTAGGAAAAAAACACTGATTGTAATTGTGGCAATCTTGGGCGTAATTACTATTGGAGGAGGGGTAGCGTATGCTTCAGACTCTTCTTCACCTGGAGATTTGCTATATCCTCTCGATATTACCCTTGAACAAGCCTTTATTTCTCTCTCAAAGAGTGAGGAGAGAAGAATGCTTCTTGAAATTGAAAATATGGAAGAGCGTATTAAAGAAATGGAGAACATAGGGGGAGATTTGAAAGAAGGAGATGATTTTGCCAAGGTTAAGGGCTTGGATATAGCTATTGAAAATGTTGTAAGGCAACAGGAGGTGGTATTCTCGCTATTTGAGAAACTGTATGCAAAGTTTGCAGCGGGTGATCTGAGTGCAGATGCATGGGAAAAGATTGAGAGAAATTTCAGAAGAGTTGCAGAGAAGAAAGATGAGAGGGTTGTGAAATTAATGGAGTTAGATGAGAAAACTGGAGAGATGTTTGATGATGCTCGTGATGTTGTTAGGGAAGAAATTGCGGATAGGAAAGGGGAGAGAGGTAGTATTTTTGAGGAGGTTAAGCAGAGGGTTCAGGGTAGAGGTTCTAGAGGGAATTAAAGGAACCCAAACATTATACTCTGTCGTCATATTGCATACCTTTGCATTCACATCCCAACAGTGCTAATCTATATGTATAACTAATATTATCTATATATATATTATGTTCAATATCATATCTAAGCCTTTAGCCATTGCGCTAATGTCTATTTTTGGGGTTGGGCTCCTTGGGACTGGAGCTGTATATGCTGCACAAGATTCTCTTCCTGGAGAGATACTATATCCCGCTAAGGTTCTGGGTGAGCAAGCTAAGCTTGTATTCACGTTCGATTCTGTAGAGAAGGCAGATTTAGAGATGGAATATCTTGAAGAAAGGGTTGATGAATTAAATACCTTAACCGAGTCCGATGATTACGGTAATGTTAAAGGTTTGAATATTGCAATGGATAATGTCGCGACTCAGCAATCAAAGCTCGATGAGAGATATGAGATGCTTTTTGAGAAGTATGAGAGTGGGGAGATTACGGAGGAGAGGTGGTTAGAACTATCACAGAAGTATGATATGTTGGTTGAGAAGTTGGCAACGAGGTATGAGAGGTTGAATTCACTTGATATGAAGATTGAACAAAAGCTCGCTGAAGACGGAGTAATGGAGCAAGAGAGAGAGGAAGTTAGAAATAGGGTGGAGGAGAAATTGAATGATATGCTTAAGCAAAGAGAAGAGGTGAAGGAAAGAGTTCAAGAGAGGGTAGATGAGGTTAAGAAGAAGGTAGAGGAGAGAAAGGGTGCAGGTGGAAATGAGGTTGCTCCTGAATCAGGGAGTGATGATAGTGAGGATGGAAATGCAGGTAGTAATGTAAGAGGGAGATAGGAGTAATTATGCGACTTGCACTTTTTTCTCAAATTTATACGGGCGACCATGAGGCGAAGCTCGTAGATTTGTTGGGTAAAGAACTATCTGAAGTGTCTTTTCTCTTTATTACCTCTGCTGTAAATTATAAGCCCTACAAAGCAGACTGGTTTGTGAAATCAGAGAATAGGCTTCGAAGTATGTTTCCTAACTTTCGAGAAATAGATCTTCAGAGGGTTATTGAAATTGATGCCGCTTTCAACTTTGAAGAGTATTTTAGCAAGTTTGATATGATTCACATGGGTGGTGGAAATACTTTTATGCTAATGTACTGGCTCAAAAAGACCGGTGTAGATGAGATTATTAAGAAAATGGTGAGGGAAGATAGAATCGTATTAGGTGGTGAGTCGGCTGGGGCAGTTGTGCTTACACATAATATTACTCCATACTCGTATGCAGATAACCCTTTGGTCGCTCCACAACAATACAATGAGGGGCTTGGTTTAATTGATTTTGCACCTCTACCTCATTGGGGATTGGAAGGATTTGAGGAAATTCTTGGTAAAACGTTGGCGGAGTTTGATACGTTAAATATTCCAGTTAAGAAGATTGAAAATGATAAAGCCCTTTTTATTAAGGGGGACGAATTTACAATCATTTAATCTACAGTATCGTCCCTTCTGGCTTCTTATCTTCCTTATATGTAAGGATATAGATATCTCTTTTATGCTCACTATGAACCAACTCACCCTCTCCATTTAGTATTCTCTCTAGTGGTTGGCACTCTCTACAACCATCTTCCCCATTTGGACATTTGAAGCTATCTAGTTGTCTAGCCAATTTCATCTTACGAGCAATCGAAAGCACTCGATCATATGATTCATCATAATTAGGTAACTCCTTCTCTACAGGTGCATCGTCTTGTTCTAGGTACCAGTAACTGGCCTTGGTAACAGATCTCATTTGAGTATTCTTAACTAGGAGGTGGTATATGGGAAGCTGAAGTGACTCTGGATCCTCCTTATTATCTAAACTAGTTTTGAAATCAATGATATGCACGGAATCTGTATCTGCAAAGTATTCAAGCCAGTCTATCTTCCCACACAGTATTACGTTCTCATCTTCTGAAATCCAAAAATGTGGAAGATCCATATCGATTTTAACCGCGAGATTCTTTAGAGGGCCTGGATTCTTACGGACTCTATCCAACATCTTTACCCCACGTTCCTTGAACTCACTTTCTATTGAACTATTTAGAAAACCACCTCTCTTGCCCGTTACTTTCTTCCATGCTTCTTCATATAGTTCAATGATTGGGGTTTCAAATCTTTTATTGGTGGGGATGACTGAAAGTGATTCTATAACCTCGTGAACTGTTTGCCCAAGTGAAAGTGAAGGGTTGGTAATCTGTATCTTATTCCCACTCTTCTTATCTTTGTATATATTCTTAAGATAGTATGATCTAGGGCACTTTAAAAAGTCTCCAATGGACGAGTGTGAGACCCACACTGCAGTATATTTATCTTTCATGTTATCATCTTTCAAGTTAATTAAAACATTGTATCAGATTAAAGGTTGATGTGTTTAAAAGTGTGTATTATAGGCGGTGTATCTAATATACTTTGAGTATATATACTCGAATTTAGGATGGAGAATAGAATTGTAAAGTTAAATAGTGCATTAAGACCAAATACTTCGGGTAGGGTGGTCTATGTAATGAGTCGAGACCAACGTGTAAGATACAATCATGCACTAATTCTTGCGGCCAAGTATGCACAGGATCTAAATACTGAACTTGAGGTGGTATTCTGTCTAAACCCCAACATAAAGAATGGTAATCTACGTTCCTACATGTTCATGATTGAAGGACTTAAGGATGTAGAAAGGGAACTAAATGCTCTTGGAATTAGCTTTACCCTCCTCTACGGTAGTCCAATTAATCATCTCAGGGAGTATTTTAGTGCACGTAGGGTTGCGGTTGCAGTTACGGATTTCTCACCCTTAAGGTATGCGAGAAAGTGGCGGTTGGCAGTTGCAAAGTATCTCGATACTCTTGAAATTCCTTTCTATGAGGTCGATACTCATAATATCCTTCCTGTAAGGTTTATATCCCCAAAACAAGAATATTCTGCATATACATTACGTTTAAAGATAAATAGGGTGTTAGATACTTTTCTAAAGGTACCGGATGATATTTCAAATTATAGCTATAGGAGGGTAGTTACAAACAATATAGATTGGGGATATGTAATTGATTGGGTTAAAAGTAGGGTGGATGGCTCTGTCCTACCGTCTCACAAGTATAAAGGTGGTATTGTTGAAGCATACAAGACCTTGGACTCCTTTATTCTAAGTCGGCTTAATAATTATGCCGTTGATAGAAATAACCCTGTGAAAAATGCTCTCTCTGATCTTTCTCCATATCTCCATTTTGGTAATATATCATCGTTGGAAGTTGTGTTGAAGGTTAGGGGTAGTGGTATGGATGATGAGTCAGTGGCTTCATATATAGAGGAGGTGGTAGTTAGAAAGGAGCTCTCAGATAACTACTGCTACTATAACCCCAACTATGATAATCCTAATGGATACCCTATGTGGGGTAGGAAATCACTAGAGAAGCATTTAGACGATGTTAGAGAACATACATATTCTCTTGCTGAATTTGAAAAAGGGTTAACAGATGATGAACTATGGAATGTGGCGCAATTGGATCTGGTCGAGAATGGTAAAATGCACGGGTATCTAAGGATGTATTGGGCTAAAAAGGTTTTGGAATGGAGTGTGAACTATCGTGAAGCGCATAACGTATTAATATATCTAAACGATAAATATTCTATAGATGGAAGGGATCCCAATGGTTATGTAGGCATATCATGGTCATTAGGAGGGCTACATGACCGTCCTTGGTTTGAGAGACCAATATTTGGTACCATTAGATATATGAATCTAGCAGGTATGCAAAGAAAGTTTAAAGTGCAAAGTATATTAATCTAGTTAATTCAAGTATATAATTATCATATGAGAAAGAAACAAACCTTTGTTAAAAGTATTCTGATTGCCATAAAAGGATTATTGCATGGACTATTGAGAGAACGTAATTCTAGGATTCAATTGTTGGTGGCAACTGTAGTAATTATAGTTGCAATCATACTGAAGGTTACCAAGCTTGAGATGTTGGTTATAGTTACAGCATGCTTCTTTGTTATTATTTTAGAGA
>CAZUOO010000034.1:0-7309 GCA_964621555.1 uncultured Candidatus Saccharibacteria bacterium
CAAAAGTGGGTAAAATTCACTCCATCAGTATTTGAGTTAGAGCCTGGAGAAGTTAAGATTGTGGCTATAACATTAGATCTTCCAATCAAAACTGTTCCTGGGAAATATTTTGCATACCTACAAGCATCGCCTGTTCAAAAGAATGAGGCAGGTGAGTCATCTGTGGGTATTGCCGCTGCTGCAAAGTTTTATTATGAAGTAGCGCCAGCTAATGTTTTTGTAGGTATCTATTACCGATTACTATCCCTTTGGAATTTATACTCACCATGGACTGAGAGAGTTGCGGGTGTAATTGCACTTGCCGTTGTATACTTTGTAGGTAGAAAGTATATTAATATTGAGATTAAACCTCGAAAATCAAATGAATCGAAGAAGAGTTAATGACTATATACCAGCAATGGATAAAGTATAGAATAGTATTTATTGTTCTTTTCGGTTTTTATATTCTAATTTCCCTTTTCTCCGATAGATTGGATGCTGTAAATGAGGCTACTGTTACTGGTAGTGTTAAACTTAGTCTATGTGGGGATGGTGTCGTGGAGGGGAGTGAAGATTGTGAACCTGAGTATAATGAAGTATTCAATTGCTCGGACATAGGCTCCTATACAGGGCAGACTACCTGTGAAATTAGTTGTAGTTTCGATATGCTGCTCTGTACTCCAGTTGTTGAACCCGAACCTGAAGAGCCTCCTGTAGATGAAGGGGATGGTGATGATGACCAGGATGGAGCAGGTGGTACTGCTCGTCCAATCTTTCCTGCACAACCTGTTGAGCTGGCTCAAGAGTTTCTTCGTCACTTACTCCTACCTTCTTTTTTACGAATATATGATGTAAACCGTGATGGAATATTAACCTCTGATGAGTTCCTTACCTTGATACCAGTATGGGTGGGTAGTTGGAGAGAGTATTTAATTGCAGAGGATGTGTCTGAATCCCCAATCGAAAAATGTGATTTAAATCGTGATAGGAAGTGTGACTTATTTGATTTCTCTATACTATTATATTATTCTAATTAATGATGGATAAGTATAGTATCTTTACAATCATTGGTAGTGCGATTAAGATTATCATCTATGTGTTGGTATCATGGGTCTTAGTCCATGTACTCGCGGCATTTGGGCTGTTTATTGCAGTAGCCTATCCAATCTGGTGGTTATTGGCCCCTTCTTTCTCGGTTTGTTTTACATGTCGTTCTAAAGGAGAGGGAGAATATTGTAATCTATGTAGGTCAACTATCGAAAAATCTAGAGGATATCACCCTAAGAACTTTCGGTCTGCGGCTATAAATACATCGAATATATTTCTAGTTACCTTAATATCACTCGTTGTTATATATGGTGAATATACACTGTTAAAAACCTCTGGAGTATTAATAAACGAAACAGAGAGAACAGTCACCTTCATTATCCCCTCAAAAGGACAGTATAAAATAGGGGAGATATTTCCTGTGAAAATTGAAATATCTGGGATTGAAACCCCTATCAATGCAGTTCAGGCAGATTTAGGCTTTAATCCAGATAAAGTGGAAGTGGTCGATGTGTCTATCAAAGAGTCGTTTGCTAAGGTCTTTATTCAAAAGCAGATTAATAATGATATTGGTTATGTAAGATTAACAGGTGGATTGCAAAACCCTGGTTTTGCTGAAAAGTCTGGGACTTTAGGTACCGTTTTCTTTAGAACAAAAGAATCTGGTTTGGTACAAATGAAATTTCTCACAACTTCACTGGTACTCGCGAATGATGGGGTGGGTACCAATGTTATAAAAGACTATCCTGAGGCTAACTATTTAGTTACAAATGAGAGACTCACTCGAGATGAGATGGAATTACAGGAATCCCTGCTCTCTACTAATGTTCTTGGAGTTGATGAGTCTAATGATGGAAAAATAATATTCTTTAATAATGATGAAAGTGTGTTGGGTGCAACCGATTCGGACTCCGACGATATTGATGAGAGGGATGAAGATAGTAGTGGGGACTTCATTCTTGCAGTTATTCAAAAAATTGATCATTTCATACTAACAATGTATGAAGTTATACTTTCTTTCTTTGGGGTTGAGATTAGTCTTAAGTAGCCACGATCCCTCTCAAATAATCTCCTGATAGATAATCTTTTGATAATAAGTGAAATACTGGTATAATCAAAGTCATGTCACAAATAACACCAAAAGAAAAAATACGAAATATTGCAATTATTGCTCACGTAGACCACGGAAAAACAACCTTAGTAGACGCAATAATGAAGCAGTGCCATCTCTTTAGAGATAACCAAGACGAGATGAACCAGGAGCAGATCCTAGATTCTAATGACCTTGAAAGAGAGAAGGGAATTACAATCCTCGCTAAAAATATATCCGTAAGATATTCAGGTCATAAGATCAACGTTATCGATACTCCAGGACATGCTGACTTCGGAGGAGAGGTTGAGAGAACACTTAGTATGGCTGAAGGATGTTTGCTCCTTGTAGATGCACAGGAGGGTGTAATGCCTCAGACCAAAGTTGTGTTAAAGAAGGCCCTAGAATTGGGACTTAAACCATTGGTACTTGTTAATAAAATTGACAAGAAACTCGCAGATATTAAAAATACCGTAAGTGAGGTACAGGACCTTTTCCTAGACCTTGCAACTTCAGACGACCAATTGGATTTCCCTCTCTTCTATGGAATCTCCAGAGAAGGAAAGATATTCAATGAATTGCCTGAAGGTGATTATACAGTTGCTAACTCAATTGAAGGTGATGTAACTCCAATATTAGAAGCTATTATAGAGTATGTACCACATCCTCAGGGTGATGAAACTGGTCCATTCCAGATGCAGATTAACGCCTTGGATTTTGATGCACACACGGGTCGATATTTGATAGGTAGGGTTAACAGGGGATCTATTAAAGTGAATGACCCCGTAGTACTAGTTGAAAGTGATGAACCAGATGCAAAACAGCTGCAAGGACGTATTAAGAAACTCTTCACTAAAGAGGGAATGAGCTATTTAGAAGTTGAGAATGTTGGTGTTGGAGATATTATCTCTATTGTCGGGCTAGACTCTACTGCTATAGGTGGTACTGTCTGTGCCTTAGGAAATGTGGAAGCTTTGCCTAGTCTTAAAATCTCTCCACCTTCTGTCTCTATTAAGTTAGAGGCAAACACTTCACCATTAGTTGGTCAGGAAGGGAAGTATGTAACTGCCTCATTGCTACAGAAGAGATTACAGAATGAAGCTGAGGTAAATACAAGCTTAGAAATTAAAGATGCTGGCGGAAGTGCTAATATTGTTTCCGGAAGGGGAGAACTACAGCTCTCAATATTAATAGAGACTCTTAGAAGAGAAGGGTTTGAGTTTCAGGTTCGAAAACCTGAAGTAATTCTTCGTGAGATTGATGGTGTAGTAATGGAACCTATGGATATGCTTTTTGTTGAAGTTCCTGATGAGTATATTAGTGTTGTCACACAGGAAGTTAGTGGGAGAAAAGGTGAACTAATTGATATGAGAAGTGTCAATGGAATTACAAAGTTTGAGTATAAAATACTCACAAGAAATATATTTGGACTTAGAAACTTCTTAATCACTGAAACTAAGGGAAATGTAGTATATAGCTCAGTATTTAGTGAATATGTTAAGAAACAGGCTATGGCATCTATCTATAGAAAAGGTGTAATCCTTTCATCTGATACTGGCGATATTAGAGCCTACGCATTAAATATGATTCAAGATAGAGGTCAGTTGTTTGTTAAGCCAAGTGATAAGGTGTATCAGGGAATGATTATAGGTATCAATAAGTATGATGAAGATCTTGACGTAAATCCATGTAAGGAAAGGCATAAAACAAGTGTTAGAATGAATCAGGCCGAGGTTACTCAAATCAGTTTGAATCAACCTTTCCCATTAACATTGGAGTTTGCACTCTCTTTCTTGAAAGAAGATGAAATCTTAGAAGTAACTCCTCAAACATTAAGACTTAGGAAACAGTATCTTACAAAAACAGAAAGAGATTGGGCAAAAAGATCAAATTTGAGCGAATTTGCTAAACAGAAGATGGGAGTGAACTAACGCTCTCTTTTCTTCACTGTATGCCCTTCCAGTTTATATTTGTACACTACACTATCACTCCATTTTTGGGGAAGAAGTAGTACAAGCCCATTGTATACTGTTCTTAGAAAGAAATTGAATCTCCCCATATCATCCAGTCTTCGTACTGAAAATAGGAAAAGAGGTTGGAGTACATACTTTAATGGATACCCATTTCTCTTGATTCTCTGTGCTAGATCAAAATCCTCAGCGAATACTATTTTGGGGTTAAACCCTCTTGCCTGCTCAAATACATCCTTTCGAGTATACATATATGCCCCAACGGCGATAGGTGATATGGGATTTCTGATAATTGCATATAGGTTATAGATGAATAAGGAGATGTGATCTATTACCATATTACTGTTAGCTTTAAGGGATGATGTAGCTAGACTGTATCCTTCTTCAATTGCCTTTTCCCATAGTCTTGATAGTGAGTCGGATGGTAGTCTAGTATCTGCATCAATAAATAGTAGGTGGGGTGATCTTGAAACTTTTGCGCCATAGTTCCTTTGTGCTGAAACTCCTTTTGATAGTTTGTAATCAACAATATTAATATTTAACCTATCTGAGAACTTGAGGGCCTCCAACTTGGTACTATCTGTAGAAGTATCAACCACAATTACTTCAAATTGGTGTTTAAATTGCTGATTACATAGATCTGTAAGGAGGTCAGGCAGATAGTTTTGCTCGTTGTATGAGGGAATTATAATAGAGAGGTCGAATTTATCTGATTTATGACTGCTGTTCAAATACTTCTCTATTAAAACTTATTGACTACCAGCTGATTGGTTGTATCCCATTCTCCGTAAGGTAGCTATTAGCTCGACTAAATGGTTTGCTTCCGAAGAATCCCCTGTCGGCTGAAAAGGGTGAGGGGTGGGGGGAAGAAATTATGTGATGTTTAGAACTGTCGATTACAGAACCTTTCTTTTGCGCATATGCTCCCCAGAGTATAAAGACAATGTTCTTTTTCACAGATGAGATTCTTTCAATAACTGCGTCTGTAAAGGTTTCCCAACCATACCCGCTGTGTGAATTAGCTTTGTTTGATAATCCTGATTCTACAGTTAATGTCGCGTTAAGAAGCAGTACTCCTTGTTTTGCCCATCTTTCTAAATTACCTGAACTAGGAGAAGTGATGCCAAGATCGGATTTTAATTCTTTATATATATTTTGCAAAGAAGGTGGAATTCTAATCCCTTCATTTACAGAAAACGATAGTCCATTGGCTTGATTTGGTTGGTGGTATGGATCTTGGCCAATTATTACCACCTTTACATCGCTAAACTTGCAAAGGTTAAAGGCATTGAAGATTTTAGATGGGTGAGGGTATATTACCTTATCCCTGTATTCGGCTTTCACAAATTCGGTGAGCTTTATAAAGTATGGCTTTTTAAATTCATCTGCCAGAATTTCTTTCCAACTCTCTTCAATGTTTATATTCATACTATATTCTACCAAGTTTTTTCGCTAGATGTTCTACCTCGTTTAACAGGTTCTCAACCTCAGCAATTCCTTTGTCCCAGAATTCTCTACTGCTGATATCTATTCCCATTTCCATAAAGATATCCTTGGGTGATTTCTTTCCACCTTCACGAAGGAACTTCTTAACACTCTTAACTTGTGATGGATCTGCTTTCACCATTGACTGCAAGGATTTAGATATGAGCAGTCCACTAGCATATGAATATACATAGAAATACATCCTGATATGTGACCAATATACCCACCAATTCTCACTACCCTTGTCATACGATACCGAATTACCCATATATGCTTTCATGTGTTTTATGAACATCTCTCCAATTTCATTTTGAGACATATACCCTTTCTCTTTACTTGTCACGTGTAGTTCCTGTTCAAATTTATAGCAGGCTATCTGTCTAAATATACTTGAAATGTCGCTATCTAGTTTTTTGAATAGCATCATAAAACGCTCTTCCTCTGAGTAGTTTCTAGATATTTCTTCAAGCGTAAAGTCCTCGAAGAATGTACTTGCTACCTCTGCAGTACTTTTGGGGCTCAAATAATTGAGCTTGGTATTATTTTCCTTCATCATCACATGGTTCACACCGTGTCCAAGCTCATGAGCAAGAGTCGTTACATCTGATATCTCGTCATTATGATTGAGAAGTATATATATAGGGTGGGTTATCAATGATATTGAACAGAAACCTCCACCTCTTTTACCTTTCCTTGGAAACACATCTATCCTCCTATTATCAAAGAAGCGTTGTACAATTTCATAGACTTCGTTGTCGAAGTTATTGTATACAGAAAGCACATACTCTTTTGCCTTTTCGTATGGGAATTTCAATTCTATACTGCCCACTGATAGTAGTCTTTCATTATATTTAATCTTCTTTTTACCTAATATCTTGGCTTTCAACTTGTATAGCCTTTGTGATATGTCATATCTAGAGCTCACTGCATCAAGAAGTGTGTCAATGAACTTCTCATCTATATCGTCTGTCACTAACCTCTCTATATCTGCTCTCTCTAGTCCTCTTAGCTCATCTATTCGGTGCTTATACTCAAGGATTGAATTTAGCTCCTTGGTGGCAAGTGGCGCTATCTTTTCGAGGATCTGGTTCACCAATTTGGTGGCTTCATCTCTTCTGCTCTCATCCGCGTCGTAGCAGGCAATAGACATCAGCTTATCAAATCCAACTTTCTCCTTCTTCCCTTCGCTATTTTTAAACTCCATTTCTTCGGAGTATATTAGTTCTTCAATCATATCTACCCAGTTTGTATGAGAGGTTTTGGTAGTGGTTAACAGGAGCTTCTCTTCTGCTTCTGAGAGGAGGAATTTCGCTTGATTAAATAGCTTTTCTAGGAAGTGCTTGTAGTTTGATAGCGGTGCATATTGTAGAAATATCTTCTGTTTCTCTTCAGGTATTTTAGATACTTTATGGGTAAAGAATTGTATGTTATTTGCGAGTTTGGTTCTAAGTGTTTCGGACTTATTTACCTGTGCTTTTAGGTTGGTATCTATAGTATCCTCTGATGTTCTTAGAAAGAAGTATAGGTCTTCATTTGTTAGTACTCCATTGTATTTAGCAAGGAGGTTTTCATATTCTAGAATAGCACTTAGCAGTGTTGCAGGGTCTTCTAAATACCTATTGTCGTTCTCCCACTTCTTTGCAAATTCCTCATTTTTAGCTTTTGCTATCTTTCGATCTTTCTCTATTTGAGGATCATTGTCTGATTTATATAATATGGATAGGTCCCAAGTATTATT
>CAZUOO010000035.1:0-7179 GCA_964621555.1 uncultured Candidatus Saccharibacteria bacterium
TGGAAAGGGAAGGCAACGATGGTGAAGGATAATACGATTGTACTTGAGCGTCCTTCTGATGAGGAGAAGTGGAATCTGTTTGATGCAGGGAATCTCTTTGTAATGGTTTCTAAGAGTGAGTCTTTTGGTATTGTGTATTTGGAGGCTTGGTTGTATAAGGTGCCAGTTATTGGTTGTAATATTGAGTCTGTTTCAGAGGTTATAGCTGAGGGTAAGGATGGGTTTCTTCTTCCATTTGATGATTCTAATAAACTATCTGAGAAAATTAAATATCTGATAGATAATCCCGATACAATTAAGAAGATGGGGGAGATTGGGTATAATAAGGTGATGAAGGAATATACATGGGAGATGAAGTTTAAGATTTTGGATAAGTATTTTAAATGAAGCTGATTGCACACGGAGGATATTCTTCAAAGTATCCTGAGAATACCTTAGAGAGTTTTTTAGAGGCACAGAAATTTAATCCATATGCTATAGAGATGGATGTGGTTTATGACCCAATTGCAAAGGTTTTACGTTGCTATCATCCTTCTGGAGTTAGCTCAGAGAGCGGGACTTTTAATTCAGAGGAAATACATTCCCAAAGGGAAGTACTTTCTGAATTCCCTGCTTTTGAAGATGTCTTGAAGAGATTGAATAGCAGTCAAAAGATTCTTGTTGATCTCAAAGATCCCTCGGATTCTAATTTGAAGGCTGTGGCTGAGATTCTCCGGCATGATATTGAAAGGTATATTCTTGGGGCGAGGAGTTATGAAGATTTCCTGAAGATAAAGGAGATTGATTCCAATATAGTTGTTCTCGCCCTTTTTTCTAACCCTGACGATTACCTCTCTTTTGCAAACGAGGGAGGGGAGTATTTCAGATTAAGAGGCGATGACGTTATTCCTGAGAGAGTTGCAAATATTCATAACCTAGGGCTTAAGATATGGGTAGTGCCTGGAAAGAAGTCTACCCCAAGCTCTCCTAGAACTTCAGGTGATATATCTGAAGAAGAGCTAATTGCACTACTAGATGTCGGAGTAGATGGGGTTGAAGTTAATGATATCGAGATGGCAACGAGAGTTGTGAACTCCTAATTTTATAGTGAGACTCCCTTTTGAGTTAATTCCTGTATTGTATTAGAATATATCAATGAAAAGTCCTAAAATTAAAAGGTACAATAAGAAGCTTTCATATACATATGCCTTTGGCACATACCCCACCATTGATCTCTTGAAATATAGGGCGGATAGGGTGATTAAAGTATATTTAAAGCAGGAAGCGTTTGGGAGTGAGGGGGTGGATGAAATTGTAGATTTGTGTGAAAAGAATGGGGTTAGTTATGAGGTAAACGATAGATTGATTGATAGGGTGGCTTCTAAAGATAACACATACTCACTAGGTGTATTTGAAAAGTATGAGAGTGAGTTGGAGAGCGGTAATAATCATATTGTATTGGTTAACCCAATGAACCTAGGTAATATTGGTACTATTGTTAGAACGATGGTGGGATTTGGTTTTAGGGATTTAGCAATTATTAAACCTGCTGGTGATATTTTTGATCCAATGATTGTTAGATCTGCAATGGGTGCTTTGTTTTCTATCAATTTTAAGTATTATGCAAGTTTGGAAGAGTATTCTAAGGAGTTCAAAAAGAATTCCCTATACCTGTTTATGTTGAAAGGTGCTAAGAGCATGGAGAGTGTTAAGTTCGAGTCTCCATTTAGTTTGGTGTTTGGTAATGAGAGTACAGGTTTACCAGATGAATATGCTAGTTATGGTCAGGGTGTATATATCGATCATTCTAAAGATATTGATTCATTAAACCTTAGTATTGCAGCAGGTATCGCTATGTATAAATCTAAATTAAAGTAGTGGGATTTTTGTCTAAAGCTAAGCTCATAAAAAAGGAAGAGGCTGTAAATATTAATCTAGGTACCAAGCGTATCCTTAAATATACTTCACAGGATAGAAGCTTGGAGATTAATCATATGTTCATGTCAGGTAGGCAACCTGAGAGAGAAGGGCTGTATAATCTTGAGTCTCTTTGTCACTTTATGGTCTATGTATTAAAAGGGAGTGGTACTTTCTATGTTGAAGATGAGGTCATTAATATTGGTGAAGGAGATGTTCTTGATATTTCTGCAAATACAAAATTCGCAACTGAGGGAGATTTTGAGTATCTGGCATTTGAATCACCAGCCTTTACACTTGAACAGGCTAGTATCGTAGATATAGATGGGAATATAATTGAGGAAGTTAAAGAATAATGGAGAATAGATATTTTCGTAAATTTGCACTTGCAATATTCTTAGATAGGGAGGGTAATACCATTGTTCAGGATAGGAGTAAAATCTCTAAAGCCGGAGAGAAGTATGGGTTATTCGGAGGAGGTATTGAGAGTGGTGAAACTCCTGAATTAGCATTGAAAAGAGAGTTAAAAGAAGAACTCTCTCTTGATGTGGTTATTCCGCATATATGGCAAAAGTGGGAATATAATGTTCCTAATTATGGTCTAGGTCTCTTCTACTACTACCTTCTTCCTCTTCCAAAGAATCTCGAAACTATTAATGTCTCGGAGGGTGGCATAATTAAAACTACGGTGAAAGAATTCTTGAAGTTTGAGGGGTTAGATGAAGAAGATCTTCGGTTATATACTAAGGTATTGGAAGATTGGGATAATGTGGTTAAATTTATTCAATAAACTATGAAAAGAGTATTGGTTACAGGTGCTAATTCTGGATTTGGGTATTTGATGGCACTTAAATTTGCTAGAAATGGGTATAAAGTATTTGCTACAGCTCGAGACCTAACTAAAGATGGGGTTGTAGAAATGAATAAGGTAGCTAAGGAAGAAGGGTTGGAAATTGAGTGGCTTGTTCTAGATGTTACAGATCAAAGAACTATAGATAATGCACGTGTAAAGGTGGAGAAGGAAGGGTTAGATGTATTGGTTAATAACGCAGGATTTGGAATACTAGGCCCAATACAAAGTTATACGATTGATGATTTTCAAAAACAGTTTGATGCGAACTTCTTTGGAGTGGTTAGAATGGTATATGCATTTCTCCCAACCTTAATTAAGAGTAGGGGGGGGAGAATTATTAACATCTCCTCAATTGCAGGATTGATTGTATCTCCTGCATATGGACTATACTCCTCCTCAAAATTTGCACTAGAAGCATACACTGAAGCCCTACGATATGAGCTATTCCAAACCAACGTTAAAGTCTCCTTAGTTGAACCGGGAGGGTTTGATACAAACTTTAGTGTTAATGCTAAAGGGTTAACATCTGGTGATGCGGATGAAAAAAGCTATGAGAAATGGTATAGGCAGGTTAGAGATTTCAGAAATAGATTTGTAGGGAGGTTTGGTATGACAAAAAGTAGGAATAGGGATCCTCAGATAGTTGCAGATAGAGTATATGCGATTTCACAAATGAAAAATCCTAAATTGCGCAATTTTGTGGGAGCAGGTACTTCTTTAACTGCCTTTATTCGTAAGATTGTTCCAAGTCGTTGGTGGCAGGCGTGGGCTATGGCGATTCTGAAACTTGCGACAAGATAATCTCGTTATCTAATATTAATATTATCATCCATGTTCAGTTCAAATAAATATATGATACGTAAGAAGGTGTTAACTCTTCTAGGATCTATCTTTGAAATATACGATGAGTCAGGGGGAGTTGTAATGTATGCCAAGCAGAAAGCTTTCAAGCTAAAAGAGGAGATGATGTTCTATGAAAGCAAGGAAATGAAGCAAGAGATAGTGAGTATTAAGGCTAGAAATATATTTGATCTCTCTGCTACCTACGATATAAAGGATGCTACAAGTGAGAAGATACTGGGAAGTATAAGGAGGAGAGGGTTGAAATCTATGCTTAGGGATGAATGGACTATACTAGACGAAAACGAAAAAGAGATAGGGGTTATGCTAGAAGATTCTATGGCTCTTGCCATGTTACGAAGGTTCCTGCTTAGTCTCATACCTCAGAATTATGACTATATTATAAATGGAGAGAGGACTGCAGATTTAAAACAGCAGTTTAATCCCTTCGTATATAAAATGGATGTAGATATATTGAGCGATAGCGTAGATAAAAAGGTGGTACTTGCATCAGCGGTGGTACTTTCTCTCATAGAAGGAAGACAGGATTAATCTAATTTGAGAGAGGTAAGGAGATGAATAGGCTTTTTCTACCCAATTTTGACCTACACGCTACCTTGCTAGGTGGTCAGTCTTTCTCTTGGGATTTAAACGGTGGTCTATATACTGGCTTTACATCTTCTCGTTATCTTGAGCTTAAAAGAGAGGGGGATTATCTGCTTTGGCAGACATATCCGATTAAGGACGATATTACCTACCTTACAAAGTATTTAAGGTTGGATGTTGATTACGAGGATATACTCTCTCGTTTTCCAATTGATGATCACTTGGACATTGCCAAACAGAAATTTGTAGGTTTGAGACTTCTCTCTCAGGATTTCCCTGACACATTGTTGGGTTATATATGTTCGTCGAATAAGAGCATTAAGGCAATTAGAAGTAGTATTAGGAAGTTGCGGGATATATATGGGGAAGAGATTATAGTTAATGGAAATAAGGTGAAGCTGTTCCCTAAATTAGAAAGCCTACATACCTTAGGTTTAGACGTCCTCCTAACTACAGGAGTGGGGTTCCGTGGGAAGTACTTAATGGAGGCTTCTAAAGCGTATTCGCAGGGTATATTTGATGGTGTCGATACACTTAAATATGGGGAGGCAAAACAGAGGTTAATATCATTAAATGGGGTGGGGGATAAGGTGGCGGATTGTGTACTATTGTATTCACTTAAACACGATGAGGTAATACCATTAGATATATGGGTGAGAAGGGTGGTAGAAAGGTACTATGGCTTGAGCTCAAATATGAAGTATGAGAAAGTACAGGAGTGGATTAATGAGTATTTTAATGGGGTTGGGGGATGGGCAGGTCAGATGTTGTTTGAGTATATAAGAGGTTTCAAATAGTATATTTAAGTTATTATATTAATAATATGTCGTCACTAATAATTAAAGGAGGGAATAGGTTGAGTGGAGAGATTACTCCCTCAGGGAATAAAAACTCTGTACTACCAATTCTATGTTCAACCCTCCTTACCAACGAAACCGTAGTTTTGGAAAATGTACCTGCTCTCACCGACGTGACCAAGCTTGTAGAACAGCTCATTTCCATAGGTTCAGAGATTAAATGGGATAAAGAAAATAGTAGGTTGGAGATTAATAATAGTAATATAAATAAGGACCTTTTTGATGGGGATTTCCCAATTGGTATGAGAGGTTCACTTCTTCTTTTCTCTCCACTGCTATATAGGATGAAGTCTTTGCATTTAAAGAATGAGATTGGTGGATGTGCGTTGGGTATTAGAGAGATTGATCCTCATATAGAAGCTCTTGAGGCTTTGGGTACTAGTATAGATTACGGAGATACGATTGTATTTAAGATTAAGGAGAGGTTTGTGGGAGGCTTTTTGTGGCCAGACTATATGAGCGTTACAGCTACCGAGAACTTCATAAATGCGGCGGTGCTTGCGAAGGGTAGTTCTAAGCTTGTTAATGCGGCGAGTGAACCACATGTACAAGATTTATGTAATTTCCTAAACCAGTTAGGGGCGAAAATCAAAGGTATTGGTACTAGCGTACTAGAAATAGAGGGGGTGGAGGAGTTGAGGGGTGGTACATTCAGAATATCTTCTGATCATCATGAGATAACTACCATGTTGGCTCTGGGTGCTATGACAGGGGGAGAAGTTAAGGTTCACAATGCAATTCCTGAGCACTTCCCATTAATTAATAGAGCCTTCAATAAGCTGGGAGTAGTTATTGAGTATGAGGGAGATACTGCGATTGTACGTCCTAATCAAACCCTTAAGGTTGAGTCTTCATTAACTGAGAATATGTTAACAAGGATAGAGGCGGCTCCATGGCCATACTTTCCTGTGGACCTACTTCCGTTGTTAATTGCACTCTCGGTTAAGTCTGATGGAAGTATTCTGTTTTGGAATAAGGTGTATGAGGGAGGCTTCTTCTGGATTCAGGAGCTTATGAAGTTTGGAGCCAAGGTGGTTATGGCTGATCCACATAGAATTATAGTATTTGGAGGTCGTAAATTAAGTCCAGCGGTGGTAAATTCACCCAACATTATCCGCGCCGCTATCTGTTTAACAATGGTAGCACTTTCTACAGAGGGGGAGAGTGTGGTGAACTTTGCAGATAGTATTAAGCGAGCCCATCCTAACTTTAGCGAGAATCTTAAACTATTGGGTGCGGATATAGAATGGAGGGACTGATCTTATTGCTAACTACTTGGAATGTAATATAATACTAATAGTAATTTATAGATTATACCTATGGAGCCTAAAACAAAATCTCTTGTTATTCTCCTCACTGTGCTTTGTGTAGTTGCCGTGATTACATCTGCAACCTTTGGTTTCCTATATTTCAAAGAGAAATCTGATTTTAAACAGTATAAGAGTAGTAGTACTAAGGAGGTTAGGGATAATGTTGAAGGTGATAGTACACCAGAACCAAGTGATGAGGATGATGTTGCTAAGCCAGAGACTGTAACTAAAGAGTTTAGTTGTGATAATTGGGCTTATGCTTCAACCACTGAGGAGGTCCCACATATGTATATTGTATATAACAATGTAGAAGGTGTTACCTTTTCTAATGAGAATAAGGAGTGTAAGGATATAGTTATGGAATATAAAGGTGCCAAACTATACTTAACATATAGCTTCGGTGAGGCATATCCTACTGCCTTTGCTAAAGGAACTGAGGTTGTTAATTTGAAGACGGGAGTTAATAACGAGGGAGATACATTTACATTAGGCCGACAGAAATATGTTCAAAAAGAGGAGGCAAACTCTCCATTCCCAGCTGGGTATTGGTTGAATTATGTGACTTCATTGAGTGAGGAGATGTGTACTGCCGATTCTGAAATCTTTGATACTCAAGGCTTCCCATGTCATTTAAATGGTAATCCATTTGTAACTCCAGCAGGTAGTTTTAGTGTGTATTTTCCATTGACCAAATCATCGGAGGATATTCTCGATCTAGTTCTCTTCTTTGATGATGTTGCAAAGAACTCATATTACAAAACACTGTAGGTATAGGTGAAAAATACCCTTGATTATGGTATAATGTAGCTAGAAAGGG
>CAZUOO010000036.1:0-6774 GCA_964621555.1 uncultured Candidatus Saccharibacteria bacterium
CATCAGACTGTAAATCTGACGCCTTCGGGCTTCACAGGTTCAAATCCTGTCCCCTGCATACTGAGGATACATACAACACCTCCCATACCCATTGAAATAGCTATAGGATAGAGGTATAATTATAATCTATGAAAAATATAAGCGGCGCGTCATTAATACCTCTCGTCGAAACCAAAAGAGACCGGTCAACTGAACCAATTACTATTACTCTATTTAGTAAAGAAGTCGAATTACACCAAGGAATGTATGTTAGGACGGCAGATGAAATCGCATACATCGTAGAGGCATTCGAAATTACCCCAGATGGAAACGACCCTTACGTTATCGGAAGGAAACTTTTCCCTCAAGGTGAATTTGTTACTTACTTCAATGAAATAGAAAATGAGGAAATATTTTTCCCCGCAAGCTCTATTATAATGGCAGTACCAGAAAGAATTCTCTTATCAACACAGAGTGAGTAAATCCAAGACTCTGGTACAATTCCAATTTATGGTATAATACATGTGTACTTGGCGAAATAAGTGGATGTATATATAAATAAAACATTTCCCTATTCACGTAAGTTACGCATTTAATTTATTTTATTTATACATATGTCCATGAAACTATATTTGGGCAATCTCCCTTACACAGTAACTGAGGAAGACCTAAAAGCTCTTTTCGCAGACTACGGAACAGTTGAGGAAGTTGTCGTAATAAAGGACAAGTTCTCAGGTCGATCCAAGGGATTTGGATTCGCAACTCTAGCAAGTGAAGAGATGGCAAAAAAGGCTATCGAAGAGCTTAACGGAAAAGACGTACAAGGTAGAAATATCGTTGTAAACGAATCTAAGCCAATGGAAGACAGACCTCCAAGACGAGATTTTGGTGGTAGAAGAGACTTTGGTGGTAGGAATGACGATAACAGAAGAAGCTTCTAATCGTTCTATTGCACTAGAAATATAAACAAGGGCAGCAATGCCCTTGTTTTATTTTACGTACCTAAAGTACAATACCCATATGAAAGGCAAAATAGTACTATGTTCCAACCTAATAGATAGACATTCCAAAGAGGAATTTGAAAAGTTCCTAGGAAGGAAAACGGATGGGATGAAAGTCCTGTTCATCCCAACAGGTGGAAATCCAGAACCAAATTTAACCTGGATAAAAGAAGACTACTCAATAATCGTGCAGGATCTCAAGGTTGATATACAAGCATACGATATTGAAGATATGACTGAATCCCAAATCCGTAACCTAGTGCCACAGTTTGATATGATTTGGATGAGCGGTGGAGTTACCTCATACCTAATGAATGCAGTTACAACAACTGGATTTGATAGGATAATGAAGGAGGCAATTGAGAATGGGATTGTATATGTAGGTAGTAGCTTGGGAGCAATGATTCTAAACCCCACCTTAGATGTAGCCGCATGGTATGTTGGAGAAGAAGATCCACAATCAGCAGGAGTTAAAGGCCTGGGATACACCGATTACTACATATACCCCCACTATCATGAGAACCTTAAGGAGGAGATAATTAAAAGAAAGAATGTAAGTGCCCCACTATACCTCATGAGAAATGAACAGGCCATACTAATTAACGACGGTGAAGTTACATACTTAGGTGGTAAACCTGAAATAATATAGATGGGTTGTACATACATCCAATTCCTAATATAATAACCACATAGGCTGGATTAGCTCAGTTGGTAGAGCATTCCCATGGTAAGGGAAAGGTCCTGAGTTCGATCCTCAGATCCAGCTCCACTTCAATACTTCCCAATTAAGAGTATAATTGTAACGTATAGATATTATAGCTAGATAACAATGATCCCATTCACACGATCGTGGGAAAGACCGAAAATAGAAACGTTAAAACCAGGCACACTACTCTACATTAGGGATTCAGGCCAAACCGTTTATATTGGAATCCTCATTAAATTTACACCCGAAGGGCAAATAGCACTTGGACCATCATTCATAATACCCGAAGATATACATTTAAGTCCGTTCCCTATAGACCTTACGAATCGAATGACAATAACAGCCTCACAATGCGAAATACACGACCTAAGTAATGGCGTATCTGGCGATCAGATACCACCACTACAAAATAACCTATATGCCTCAGTAGGAAGAACCGATGGGCCACAAAAACAAGCAATTGTAGATTTCTTAATGGATAATCTCCCTTCCACTATCTCTAGAGACCTAATACTATGATCTTCCTAAATTTACATAATCTATAATTATAAAATTGCATTTGACCATAAAACTAATTTCCCATATAATCATAAGACTAAAAGCTTCTAATTTTTAATCCCTTAGATACAATGGCAAAAGTAAAAAGAAATATAATTGCTCTAAAATGCGAAGAATGCGCAGAGAAGAACTACACAATGTATAAAACAAAGAACGTAAAGGAAAAGATCGTTAAAAGTAAGTTCTGTGCAAAGTGTAAGAAACATACAGAACATAAAGAGACTAAAGCCAATTAAATAAACTAGGGCCCATAGTTTCAATTGGTAAAACAACGGTCTCCAAAACCGTATTTTCCCGTTCGAGTCGGGATGGGCCTGCCAAATATATATTGATATAAATATAAGACAATGTTAAAAGTAATAAAGGATGTAGCACAAGAGTTGAAAAACACCTCTTGGCCAGACAAAAAGACCCTCTCACTACTAGTACTGTACACGTTAATTGTTTGTGGTATAATCAGTTTGCTAATTCTAGGATTAGACATTTTCCTTTTGAGATTAAGAGATATAATTTTGTAAGAGATTCGCATGGCGAAGAAAGTAAAAAAAGAAAATCCAAATTTGAAATGGTATGTACTAAATGTACAGTCAGGACATGAGACCAGTATTGCAAAGGCAATCCAACAGAGAGTTGAAGCCACTGGAAATATGGATAAGATTAGTGAAGTACTAATCCCAACACAGAAGAAAATTGTTGTAAAAGGTGGAAAACAGAATATTAAAGAAGAAAGAATTTTCCCAGGATATGTACTAATCAAGATGGATTTGAGCGATGAGACTTGGAGTTTGATTGCAAACACTGAAGGTGTTAAAGGATTTGTTAAGGTAGACAAATTCCCAAGACCACTTCCAGAAAACGAAGTAAAAGCAATCATGAAGTTCATGGAAGTAGAGCAACCAACATACCAGACCTCATTCAGCGTTGGTGAAGCAGTTAAAATTAACGAAGGTGCATTTGCAGACTTCATTGGAAGCGTGCAAAGAATTGATGACTCTAAGGGTAAGATTACAGTGTTAATTTCCTTCTTAGGCCGAGAGGCACCTGTTGAATTAGAATTCGCACAGGTAAGTAAAATAAAGTAAATATATTAAAATACAATGGCTAAAAAAGTAACAAAAGTTCTCAAATTATTAATCCCAGCAGGTGCTGCAACCCCTGCACCTCCAATTGGACCAACCTTGGCTCCATATGGAATCAGTACACAGCAGTTCTGTCAGGAATTTAACGAAAGAACAAGAGAAAATAATGGAGTATTAACACCAGTTGTACTAACTATTTTTGAAGATAGAACATTTGCATTCATAACCAAGACACCTCCAACATCAGAGCTAATTAGAAGAGAAATCAAAATCTCCAAGGGTTCTGCAAAACCTAACACTCAGAAGGTTGGAAAGATTACTCAGGATCAAATCAAAAAGATTGCCGAAGCTAAGATGGTTGACCTAAACACAACAGACTTAGATCAAGCATCAAAGATTGTTGCTGGTACAGCAAGACAAATGGGTGTAGATCTAGTTTAAATAATATTATAGTACTTAAGTAAAATGGCACGAAGAGGAAAGAAATATATAAATATTGCTAAGAAGGTTGAGAAGAAAGAGTATACCCTCCTACAGGCATTGAAGGCTGTAAAATCAGCTTCATACAGCACATTTGGAGGATCAGTTGAGCTACACGTTGCAATGAACCTTCCTAAAGACAAAGATCCAAAGTCAGTAAAAGGTTCTATCTCTCTCCCCCACTCTACCTCCAAAGAAGTAAAGATTTATGTATTTACAACTTCTGATAAAGCCAAGGAAGCTATCGAGGCAGGAGCAGACAAAGCAGGATTAGAAGAACTAGTTAAAGAAGTACAAAGTGGAAAAATTAACTTTGACGTTGCAATTGCAACTCCAGAAGTAATGGCAAAAATCGCTGTATTAGGAAAAGAGCTAGGTCCAAAGGGATTAATGCCAAATCCAAAGACAGGAACAGTTACCACCGAAGTTGCAGACGCTGTAAAAGCATATAAGAAAGGAAAGACAGCATTTAGAGCAGACGATAAGGGAGGAATCCATATCGGAGTTGGTAAACTATCTTTAGCAGATGAACAATTGGTTGAAAATATAAACTCTGCAGTAACTTCTATAGAAGAGGCTGTTGGAAAGCAGTTCTTCCAAGTAGCAACAAAGACATACCTTGCACCAACAATGGGTAAGTCCGCAAAGTTCAAGTTTGATAAGGAAGCTTAATCATATATCCCGCCCAGTACCTGTACAACCTCTATAAGAGTTCTTAAACTTGGCTCCAAATCATGCACTCCTAAGATAGATTTAACTTTGGGTACAATCATCTGACTTATACACTGATAGCTTGCTTGACTGAATCCTGTGTACAAAATAGATTTAATTCCCAACCTAATTGCCCTCACGTTAGGATCTTGTTGATTTAATCTAGACAACAACGGCTCAATTACAGTATGGTCTATGATATATGCAAGTGCCAAACCAGGAGCTGCAAGCATCATTCCTTCTGTAAGTTCTTCATTTACATCAAAGCCATCAAATCCATCTGGGAATTTGTCAAAATCTGGGTGAGACTCTAATTCAATTAACCGCCACATATATATTGAGAAATTCAACAATATATTGTCATGTGTAAAACCAGCCTCGACCACCTTACTCCCTTCCGCTAATAACTGCCTGGTGGCACCTATTGTCATAGCAAACACAGGTGGCCCGAATTTCTCAATAATTGGAATTTCACTTTGTACAACGTTACCTCCCATAAGTTACTGGTTACAGATATTTAGATATTAACTATGAAATGATTTTGTATAATACCATATGAAAACCCCGAGTGGAAGCACATAACCCTACACTACAGCTCCGAAAGTGAATGTAAAAACATATAGCAAAGGTGAATAGTGAAAAGAAACCTAATCGTTAGTTACCCATCTGAACCTGTTTAGTTAATAGAGATATCTTATCTTCAACTTCATCCTGTTTCTTTTCAAGATCATTGAAGCGAATGTTAATGAGATATCCAAACCTATCAATTCTTTCACCTGTTTTTTCATCAAGCATATCAAACTTCTCGTTCATACGTTCTTCAAGTGCAACTAGCTTCTCATCTATACGCATCTCAAGAGCAACTAGCTTAGCATCCATACGAGCCTCAAGAGCTACCAACTTCTCGTCCATCCTCACTTCAAACTCCCCAAACCGTTTATCAAGCTTCTCATCAACAACGCTTGATATAATTTCTTTAATTTTACTTAAATCATCTATACTTAACATATGTATATATTTTGAACTTATTTATATATATTGTAAATGATTAAAGTGAAAACCAAATTAAATACATACATAATTTACAATTACTCCCCCCTACCCTAAAAATACTTTCATACAATAAAAAGATAGTTCCCATTATCATTGACATCAAAGGTTTAAGTATAGTATCATTCCCTTGCCGAAGAAATATGGTGCCAAAATAAATCCATACGAGGCGAAGTACAATTTCTAATATAAAAAATTAATTATATGTCAAAAAACAGAACTCAAAAGTCCGAGTTACTCACTAAGTATGTAGACATGCTTAAGAATAACGCAGGATACCTAATGGTTGATACAAGTGGACTAGACACACTAACCATTACAAAATTTAAGATGGGACTAAAGGAAATTGGTTCCAACTATGAAGTTGTAAAGAACTCCGTATTCAAAATCGCGCTACAGGAAACAGATCAACCAGTACAGACTCAGTCATTTGAGGGACAGACAGCAGTAATCAGCTATAAAGTTGAACCAACAGCAGCTGCAAAATTAATCAAAGGAATTCAAACCGATACAGAGAAGTTAACAGCAAAACTAGGAACAATTAACGGTGAATATATAGATGCAGAGAAAGTAATGCAATTGGCAGAGATTCCTTCAAGAGAGGTTCTTCTTGCTAAACTTCTTGGTTCAATCAACGCACCTCTTAGCGGAGTTATGAACGCACTAACTGGAAATATAAGAGGCTTCACTATGGTACTTAAGCAGCTTTCAGAAAAAGAAGCTAAGTAGAAATTTAATTTAATTAATATATATAGCAATGGACGACAAGACATTACCAAAGCTAACAGCAGGAGCAGAGAAAGTTTTAGAAGCTGTAGAGAAAATGACAGTTTTAGAACTCGCTGACCTTGTTAAAGTAATGGAAGACAAGTTTGGAGTAAGTGCAGCAGCTCCAGTAGCAGTTGCAGCAGCAGCTCCAGCAGCAGCAGCAGACGTAGAAGAGAAATCAATGTTTAACATTGTTCTTCAGGATGCAGGTGCTAACAAGATCAATGTAATCAAGGTTGTAAGAGAGATTACAGAACTTGGACTCAAAGAGGCTAAGGATCTAGTAGATGCAGGTGCAGGTTCAGTACTTAAGGAGAACGTTCTTAAGGATGCAGCTGAGGAAGCAAAGAAGAAGTTTGAAGAGGCAGGTGCTAAGGTAGAACTTAAGTAACCCATTCTTATACTTTTGAATATGAAAAGACCGGAGAAATCCGGTCTTTTT
>CAZUOO010000037.1:0-2908 GCA_964621555.1 uncultured Candidatus Saccharibacteria bacterium
AATTATGAACAATCTTTATGAGATATTGATTATGTTAAAAAGGTGGAATATAATGTAAATACTAAAGACAACGGCGAGGCAGATAAGCTCCATGTTGTCTTTTATTATTTAAGGGGGATGGCAATTTGCCACCATCCTTTTACTCTCTCCACCCCCCTACTTGTCAGTTATTAACAGAATTAACCTTCCTAACGACTCCAAAGACATTGATTTTGACTCAATTAATTCTTTAGGAAAAAGATCATTATATTTCCCAATTTCAGAACGCTTGTTCGCAGAGATATAATTACTTTCAAAATATTTTTTTAGAGAATGTGAGTCCCTTTTAACCTTAGTTAAATCGCTTCCTAGGATTTGAAGTAGTATCATTTCTAGACAGGGTGAATTTTCAATAAGTACTATATTATTCTGTTTCGCTAACTTTCGAGCCCTTCCCATTTCTTCATCCGTTTTATCTGAATCGAGAAATACAACTCGAGTATCGTACCCTCCTAATACTCTAATGGCTCCATTTACTATATCTGTAGGGCTGCCACCTCTACCACCCTTTACTTTTACAGCTGTTTTGAAACTATTATTGAAGATTGTAACAATGTATTTACAAAAAGCCTCATCATTTTTACCTTCACAAAACAAGAGAACAGTCCTTTTTACAGCCCTCCTTTTTCTATTTTTGTAGGCAGATTTCTTCATAATTAGCTAATTCTTGGGGTTGCTCCATAAGTACCTGCAATGTACTTCATGTAATAATTATCATCAGCCCTAACACCTCTCATATCATCAAGTCTCCAAGTATTACTCGAACCCTTTTCATCTTTCTCTGTTAAAAATATCTGGTATTTATCTAGCTCCCCTAAAATTCGGTGGCTATGGGTACTAAACATAATCTGAGCATTATTAGGATTAGTTTCAGGCGTAATAAATAAATCATACAGAGCCAAGATCATATCTGGATGGAGGTTAACATCTAGCTCATCTAATACAGCAATTCCCCCATACAACAACACTTGCAATATGGTTTTTAAGGCTATAAATAATTGTTTAGTACCAGCAGATTCATATTGGAAAGGCAAAATATATTCATTATTATTAAAGATATGTGATACCTGAATATTAATTGATATTCCATCATCCTTTTTCTCTTTAACTATTTTAAAGGCATTCAAACCTAAATCAAATCTAGAAAGAATTTCTTCTGCTTTTTCCTTTACCTGAGAATTCTCACTGTAGTAGTTTAGAGCCTCAAAAAACGCAATATTAGAATTAGGAAGTAATTTATCACCACTCCAACCAGCTTCGACAACATTTGTAGCCATTTTCTGCCAATACGACCCAATTTCCTGGCTTGTTTTATGATTTAGTCTTAAAGCTGTACTGACAATACTAGCATTTGACCTTAAAAGGTTCTGAAACTCTTTAGGTAATCCGAAATCTCCTTCTGTATAATCGTATTTTTCCTTCTTTATACTCCACTTCCTACTAAACAGTGTTTTATTCGTAGTTCTTTCAATTGATTTCGTTTTTACAAGAAGCTTTTCTTCCAAAATCATCTGTTCATTTAACACGAATTCATATGTGTATACTCGAGAATTTAGTTCAAAAACAACCGAAACTTCAGAAGGTTCTTTCTTTTTTTGCTGAAATAGGAAGGGCTTAATAGGTATTGGTGATGTTGGATTACTATTGAAAGAATCAGTAATTAGCCATTTTAGAAATGGGAGAACCTTTAGCAGATTAGTCTTTCCAGAAGCATTAGCACCAACGACCACAGCAACTTTAGAAAGTCTTTTGTTTATGGGTGAATTAAAATAGTTGCTTGTTTTCGGAGCCTTATCATTCACTTCGAAATTTAATACATTTTCTGTAGCAAAAGAGTAAAAATTTTTAAATTTTATCGAATATATCATCTTTAACACCCAATCAATTATTTAGTTACAGTATATCGGCTTACACCTCACAAGTCAATAATCAACAAAACTTCGTGCGAGATGAGGATACAAGGATAGATATTGCAATAATACAACTTTTACGATATCTCCTGGATAGTTATGAACAATCTTTATGAGATACTATCTATATAATATCTGCAAAATATTTCTCTACATACTTGAAATATACATAACCTGATATAAATACAATCAAGGTTATAAGTACGGAAGTACCAAGAAGAGGCCAATTAACAGCCACATTACCAAGAATTAATGCCCTATGTGCCTCAATTAAACCTGAAAGAGGATTAAGTGCAAGCACCCACTGATAGTTACCCGCTAAAGAAACAGGATATATGATTGGAGTTATATACATAAGGGTTTGAGTGAAAAATGGTAGCGCATACTGTACATCCCTATACTTAACATTAAGGGCTGAGAACCAAAGACCAATACCCACACTAAGGATCCAAGTGAAGAAAACTATAACAGGAAGAAGAAGCATGGAGAGGGTTAAAGGATATCCGTAGTACAACATAAGGGCGAAAACGATTGTAAAGGAGATTAGGTAATCAATTAGACCAACGATAGTTGAGGAAGCAGGAATAATGACCCTAGGGAAATATACCTTTGTAATTAGCTTTGAATTACCAACCATACTCGTACTAGCCTGCGCTACAGCTGCAGAGAAGTATGTCCAGAGTACCAGACCAGAATATGAGAAGATTGGGTATGGAACACCATCGGTTGGAATCTGTGCAATTCTTCCAAAGAGGAATGTAAATACAACCATAGTTAGAAGAGGGCGAATAATAGCCCACAATACTCCTATCAATGTCTGCTTATACCTAACTTGAAACTCTCTCATTGCAAGTACCCCAAACAACTCTCTATACTTCCACAACTCTTTTAAATCAAAGTTTGATAGTCCTTTTTTTGCTTTAATTACAGTTACTTCTTTCATACTATTGAGTATTTTA
>CAZUOO010000037.1:3008-4423 GCA_964621555.1 uncultured Candidatus Saccharibacteria bacterium
GTATTAAAACTATAACTTAAACCATAGCTCTCTTCCTCCTTAAGATATCCAATCTTCCCTGCGAAATCATTAAACCGAATAGCGGGAGTACCTAATAATCCTGCTTCAGAGATCATAGACTGACTATCCCCTATAAACATGTCGGCATAGTACATAGCGTGAAGATGATTTACAGCCTCTAATTTCAATCTCATATGCTCATATTCAGCAGGCAATTCTCTTTCAGACATAATATATACATTACCGCGCTTCTTCAACATACCAATTAACCTCTTAACCATAGCATTATCCAATCCCTTCTTCCCCCTATCGTGGCTAGCAGACATAGATACAAGACGGATTAAAAAGAACCTCTTTCCTGATGGATTAAACCTCTTCACAAATTCATAGTTTGGTTTGAAATAGTTGGGATTACAGTATGCCCACTTATGACTCCCACTATACCCAACCTTTTTAAAATTCAAAGGTCCTAAATCACAAGTTTTAGGTGCAAACACCTTAGTTGCAAATAGCCATATTGGAGAGTATTCAGGCACAATTGAGAAGTCATCGTCTTGAAATACCAAGGTTGGAATTCTTTTAACCCAACCAACAAAGGAGAGTATATCACTGGTTATAAACAGGTCATACTTCTTTCCATTGGTTAATTTGAAAAGTCTGTAGAGAGTTCTAAACATATTAATAACTGTGGCAAGAAGTATTGGTACACCCTTTAATCTTCTTCCTTCTGGAAAGATATTTACATAGTTCCACCCTTCACTCTTAACAAAATCCTCAAGGGTATCTTTAGTTACAATCGCCCAATCAACGCTGTGGCCTTTGGATATTAGTATATTTGTAGTATCCCTAAAGAGTCTAAACTTTGCAGGATGAACTATGAAGAAGAGTATACGCATATGATTATTTTTTATACTTCTGTGACTTAATATAGTATAGGATCTTCTCTTGATTATGAATCACCCTATCCAACATATCTGCTACAATACCTATTAAGTATGTGAGGATACCAAGAGATGCTGCATATATACCAAGAATACCCAAAAACTTATAAGGTGTGAATGTACCTGTATTTAGCCAATGTGCGCCTGTAAACAGCATGAATATCAAACCTGGAATGAAGAAGATACTACCCAGGATTGTAAAGAAACGAAGAGGGGCATAATCCCTAAATGCACGAATAATATTGAGAGCAGATCTTGAAACATATTTAAAAACACTTGATACCACCCTAGACTTCCTTCCCTTGTAGTATTTAACAACCACAGGAATTTGAAGGATATTTAACTTCTTCGTAGCTAGAATCTGAAATGATTCTTGAGTATAGGTATCCTTTGTATTGATGTTAACATTAAGCAATGCTTTACGATTGTATGCTCTAAAGCCACAGGTTACATCATTAAAGGTCTGATTACTCA
>CAZUOO010000037.1:4523-6727 GCA_964621555.1 uncultured Candidatus Saccharibacteria bacterium
TATGAGAGTCTTTTCTGACTACCGTTTCTAATAACGACAGCACCTTCTTGCTTTGCACTTTTGGCAGTATCGTCTGTACTTCCATCATCTATAACGAGTTTAACAATTTCTGTAATACCTTCAATCTTTTTAGGGATACCTGAAAGGACCTGTTTAATGGTTTTCTCTTCATTATGAGCAAAGGTAAAGACGAGTAGTTTCATATATTTATTACATATAGATTATATTTAATTATACCACCGTTGCGATTATTTCACTTCTCTCATTGTTCATTGTATAATATATTATCTAATTGTTCTAAACGAACAATCAGAGTTTTACATCCCAGAGCCACTCTTTTTATTAAGAGTGGCTTTTTGTTGAGCCCTCTCATTTTTAGAGACTAAATCATTACCCCATATTTCTTCAATAGTAAGGATATCAGTATAACCGTCTGCACCAGTTCTCAGCTCCGTGGAAACATTATTTTTAGAAGAGTAAATATATACCAATTTACCTTTTTGACGTACATGAGACACTAGCTCCAAGAAATCAGAATCCCCTGAGAATAGTATCGCTATATCAAAGGACTCTATGAACCGCATAACATCAATAGTCATTTCCACATCCATATTCCCCTTTTCAATTATCATCCTTCCATGATAAATACGTTTTAGTTCTTTTTTCCTTACCACAAAGTTCAGCCCTTTCTTCAAATAGGTATAAAACTTATGACGACTACTTAATGAATACGAACGCGTACCATTTTTTGGATATGCTGTATAAAAAAATATTTGAAAGATCGATGGCTTATACCTTACCTTTAACCAGTCAGACAGACTAGCATAGTTTATCAGTTTAGCCTTTGACTTTTGGGCTTCCCATAAATTTGATGCATCTATAAATACATACACACGCATTCTACTATCATTCTTTTTATTCATAGTTTTATTGTATCACTAGCTGAATACAATATTTAGCCTATGGATAAAGGATTAATGAACGATTCACACTATATTCTTAACCACCTATTCCCCCTTCACCTGATACAGATAGAAGGGCATAGTACCCACATGATACTTAGATGGGATAATACCTCCACAGTAATGGGAGAAGGTTCCTGCGACTCTATTACATAATGGAATATCAAACCCACTCACTTTAAAATCAAGTGGAAACTCAGGAGAAAGAGAGGAAGCACCATAGAAACTATGAACATACTGATACTCCCCAATACTCTTAACCCCCTCAATAACAACCGAGCTCAAAATATATATATTCTCAAACTTGGTAGTTAGCTCAACCACTGGTGACGTATCTATCTCATCAAATGACTTAATAATATATACATTAAGACCGTAGTAGTGACGAAGTGGGGTTAGTGAAAAACTTGGAGGTAGACCTTTAGGATCGAAGTATAGTATCAAATCTTTCTCTTTGCTAACCTCCTGTTGAATACTTTCAAAAAACTTGGAATCCCCACCAATATTCCCTTGTTTCAAAGATAGTGTATATACTCCAAAATACATTAGGGAGAGAGATAATATTAGGTATATGAGAACTCTAACAACCTTCCTCCCATCTTCCATCATCCTTCCCGCTATACTTGCAAAGATGATTATTGCAAAAGGTATAACCTCTGTAAGCTGGTAACGGGCAAAGTAGTAGTGGTGAGGGATAAACCTAGTAATGAATACAGTGAAAAGTAGAAACAAGAGAAAGAACGTGTAAACATATATTTCATTTCCGCTATACGACTTCTTAAAATACATTGCCAGAAGAAGTGGGATCGCAATAAACGGACTAAGGTGAGCTATAATACTAACAAGGGATAGGTCTTTAAATACGGAGATACCATTACTGGCCATATTCCACGTCAGATCATATACAGTACCAATATATTGATCTGTAAATCCCATGCTATACGCAGCATATATAGAGAAAACTACAACAATAATTAATACGCCTTTAACAATAACTCCAAAGTGATTGCCAATATATAGAAGCATTCTATTCAGCGTTCCTACAAAGTACCTATTGTATAAGTAATAAAGAATTGGAATGAGTAGGAATATAAGAGACACCTCCTCCAACTGTTTTTTAGTAAAATAATCAATGTAAAAATGCCAGAATAGGTATGGGATAACATTGTAATAGTATATAAGTGAGATAAAGAATCCTAGAAAGAGTATGAGGAAATATACAAGGAGGTTACGTTTTAACGT
>CAZUOO010000038.1:0-6596 GCA_964621555.1 uncultured Candidatus Saccharibacteria bacterium
TTACTTCTCTGTCAAAGTCAGATTGATATAGTTTATCTTGTATTGGCTTATATTTATCAAATTCACTTTCTGCGAAGGCCTTTGCTATTTCTTTTGTAACTTTTCCTGTGTTTTCTAGAATATCTTTTTCGTTGAATTTGAGAAAAGCATCGAGTTTTTCTACCCAGTCCTTCATTGTCATAGCTATCCCTTTCTCCGCTTGATCTTCTGCATAGTCTAAATACATCGTAACGATCCTCCTTAGCGGCTTCAATTCCTTCTCTGATAAATAGTTTTTAGCAATTGAAACGTCAGACTTCCTAATCCTTCCCTTTGGTGAGTTTTTCCATGTGGAGAGTCCCATGTACTTTTCTTTATGATTAGCTCTCGTTGTAATTATCTCCGCCGCTGTTTTACCTGTAATTGCCCAGTGCAACTTGTTTTGTATAGTTGCAAAAAACTTCTTGGTGGTTGCGGATGTATAGTCATAGTCAATACTGCATTCTGTATAGATGTCTGTGAGGCTTTGGTAGAAACGTCTTTCGCTGCTACGTATTTCACGGACTTTTTCTAATAGCTCTGTAAAGTAATCCTCGCCAAAGATTGGTCGCGGATTTTTTAATCTTTCTACATCAATCGTGTACCCTTTAATAATAAACTCTTGTAGTACCTTTGTTGCCCAAATTCTAAATTGTGTAGCTCTTTTAGTGTTTACCCTATATCCGACTGCAATTATTGCATCTAGATTATAGAACTTAGTTTTAATCTTCTGAATTTTTCCTTTAATTGCACCATGTTGTGTGGGTAGTTCCAAAATGGAACATACCACTTCTTTTTCTAATTCTCCACTTTCAAATATGTTTATCAAGTGTTTCGTGATTGTTGGGCGGTGTACATCAAATAGTTCTGCAATCTTTTTCTGAGTCATCCAGATTGTTTTATCTCTGAGCAGTACATCTACTCTTATTTCCCCATTAGGGGTTGTATAGAGCAGGAAGTTGGTGTTTGGGTTGTACTTCTCTAAACTTTGCGCCGATTTATTGCTCATGTAGGTCATTTATCTTTAGAGGGAATTTTGTAAGTTAAACTCATTAGTAATGCTACGCCTATTATACTCTAAAGAAAGTTTGGATATAAGCTAGGTAAAGGAAATTGTAACTATTTTGTTATAGTTCTAGGCGTATGTGACGTTGTTTGATTAATTAATCTGTCTTTAATACTTACATATATTGATACAAGTATCCAAACTATGGAAACTAGTGTGAGGATATTTAGTATGGCGTAGTAGTTTTCTTTGAAATAGTCTGCAAATGGTGATCTAACTAGTATGTAAAGTGAGGTAGAGAAGGAGAGTGATATGGTGATTGTGAATATGAGGGTATAGAGAAGGTATATACCAAATCCCTTTATCCCTTTCTTTGTATTCCTCTCTTTAAACCTCTTGAAATATAGTTGTGCTACTGATGTTGTAACCAGGGTGAATAGTATAATTGCATATACAGCTTCTATACCTAGTATTGTAAATATGATTGGTAGTGTGAATACTACAAATGTACCTAAGAGTATTGGGTTATTTCTATAGCTCATTATTTATCTACATTTAAGTTTAACCTAGTTCTATTTGGTCCGGTGTATATCTTCATTGCTACCTGTTTAGGATTGCTTCTCTCAAGATCATTCGGTATTTGAATAGAGTATATCGCACTATCTGTTTGTGCTCTTATGTATCTCTCATTCTTGAAGGTGATTGTAAAGGATCTTGATTTAAGGGTTTGTTCTAGGTTATCAAAGTATCTGTTTATAACTTCTTCACTTAAGGTATATACATATGACGCAGTATATTCTCTTTCAATACCTGATTCATATGGAGCTATCTCCGCTATGGTATTTGGTGTGAAGGTGGGGAAGGGAAGTTTGTTTCTATTTACCTCTTCAAGGTCTATATTTATATCTTGTACGATATATTTTATCCTATCTTCGGATATTAGGTGGGATTGCCCCCCTAGTATATACCTAATACTCTCTGCATAGTCTTCACTTATATTGGTTTTCCCATATTTGCTTTGTTTAGATGTTTCAATGGTTAATGGGAATATGGTGTTGAAGTATTTAGGCCCTTCCCATTCTGTCCTCTTAACATAACTATCATGGTGGGTTATTAATCCTGGGTATGGGATTAGGATGTTGGTGAGGTATTGAAGTGGGTTGCTTTTGCTTGATGTGAATATATGCCCACTTTCATGGTGTATGACTTCTTTAAGGAAGTTTAGAAAGTGGGTGGGGCGGGTATCACTTCTGGTGAATATAGCTCCAGATATTGCAATGTTGTTTCCGCCATATGTGACACCGGCGGATTCTGTTCCAAATATTTTATTGAAGTTGTTTTCAGAGAGTATGTGTAGCTTGTTAGGCATTGTTTCCATTACTGCAGTTGGAATGGTTTTGTATATTTCCTCCACCTCGTTGATATATTCTTGTTTAAGGCTTACCTTTCTATCTGTGTATAGCGTGATGGATTTGTCTTCTAATATTTCAACTTGATTATATCTAATATCCCTAAGTTCGTAGGTGAAGTATATGTACGAGGATAGTTTGAAAGAGTATATGGTTATAGTTAAGGCGAGTATGGTTAGGAGGATTGTTTCGAGGTTTTCTTTAATTTTCATATGTTATTCTAGCATAGTTATATTTGTGATAGTATTGGGTATGAAAAGGACATCATCAAAAATAAATACGGGGATTATTGGGTTACTAACTATCTCAATATGTATCAATATATATTTGGCCAGTATGGTACTGGGTAACGCGGGGGTAGAGAATAATAGTGGAAATATAAGTCAGGAGCTTAAATTAAAGACCTCTTTTCTAAGCCGTATTGATTCAGCACGTTTTGATATAGAGGGGGATGAGGTTGTGCTTAAGGAAAAAGGTAGGAGAATCCCTATTGTATTATCAAAGGGTGAAAGGGTATCTTCCGTGAGGGTAGACAATGGTAATAATGTTCTTGCTGTAACTACAAGTCAGGGAGGAGCTAGGCAAAGTGGGAAGTTGCTTTTAATTGAGATCGCAAGTGGAGAGGTATATAAGACGTTTCAGAATGGTGATATATATGCACAAGTGGGTCAAGCAGAGGGTGCTTTTGGGTTCTTCCTTGATGCCATGTTTAGTAATAATGGAGAGACTTTGTATATTGTCACTAGTTCAGGTGGTAATGGCAGTATAACTCTTGTGATGAATCTTGATGACTTTAGTGTAGTTAGGGAGATAGAGGGTTTCGCCCTTTCTGTCCTGCCTGAAGGATCTGTCATTGGTGACGCTAGTTACGCTGATTACGAAGGTTATATTCTTGTCGGATATAATCACTACTATGTTACAGGAGGTAGCAAATATTTTGTTAATCTTGTAGATCCAAGTTCAGGGGAGATTGTTAAGCCTATGTTGTTTGAGCTTAAGAGTGATGAGTCTTATGATCAAGAAAAGTTCTATGACATGTTTATATTAAAGTAGTGCTATGAAAGATTATTATATCTATATTTATCGGTACTCTATATTACTTCTTGCTACTCTTTCAATTATATTTACTTGGGAGAATACCGTTTTTATTACATCCCTTTTAGTACTTCTAGCGGTCTTAATTAATGTGAAGAGTACTATGAAGGAGAAGGTATTCTATGTTGTAGTTTCTATTCTGGCTACTCTTGTTGAGTCTTCTTCAATTGCTACAGGGGCATGGGTATATTCTCATCAGCAAGTTTTAAACTTCCCTATATGGTTACCTATATATTGGGGAATGGGAGGTATTGCTATGAAAGATACCTATTTAATTATCCAGAAGGTTGTTAAGTAGTCCTTAAAGTGTCTTAAACTCCTCTCTAAGTATTGAGGCTAAGTGTATAAGCTTTTCCATATCAACTTCAATGTTCTCCCCTGGTAGTAGTGGCCATCCCATGTCTACCCAATCCATACCAAGATACTGTTTTGTAGTTGAATATCTAGGGAATATATTAAAGTGAGTATGATTTTCTTTCATCATGTTCATTTGGTAGTTATATTTATCTGGACTGAAGAGTTTATTGAATACCAATTCATATTCCTTTGTTATTTTTGAGAGCTCTGTTATTGCTTCCTCAGGGATTTCTGACATTGATTGATAGTGGGTGTTGGTAAATAGTGCGGCAGATCCTAGAGTCTTTACCCTGTTTCGTAAACATAGTGTCCAGTATTTATATTCTTTAACTATTAACTCTTGTTGGGTTAAGGTTTCTTGTATTGAACAGCAGTTCATATTGTTATGGTATTAATTAAAATTACATATTAGGTGGTTTACCTGTATGTGCAATTAGGATTATACATAATACGATGTTTTTACAAAAGAAGTTGAAATGTTCTTACCCCAAACAGGCTCCTACTGCGGCTTGTATGTGGCTTTTATTCTTGCACTCAGGTGTTGTATCTATGGTTGACCATATAATGTGGGATATCTCATTTGATGGTGTTACATCTTCTTTTGTTAAGATGCAACTATATATAAATCTCTTTGACTGTCCATCGTCATTTGTGAGTTCTGATATAAACTGTAATTTGATGTTGCCTTGTATACCAAGCTCTTCATTTAATTCTCTTCGTGCAGCAGTTTCAGGGGATTCTGTTACACTGTTGAACTTTCCTCCTGGGAGTTTTAGGTTCTCAGGGTCGTCTGTCTCGGAAAGAAGGAGAAATGATTTTCCATTTGCTCTATCAAAACATACTATTCTAACGCTGTCTGTCGTTGTATTCATTGTTATATCTCTATAATCTAATTATATATCCGAATTATACTTAAAATATGGGAGTATAAAAAGGTGTATAATTACTAAAATAAGTTATAGATATTGATACAATGGTTAAGGTTATTACATTTGATTTAGATGGAGTGTATTTTCCTAATGGAAAGAAGAATTTCATTAATTCCATTGTACGATTGGGTGTAAGTGAGGAAGAGGTTAAAAGAGTGTTTCTTAAGTCCCCCCAGATGAATGAGGAGTATAAAAAGGGGAGGATGGGTGATGAGATGTTTTGGAGTTGGGCGAAGCAGGAGTGGGGTGTTGATAATAGTTGGGAGGAGTTAGTGAATATGATGATTGAGGAGTATGATATTGATCTTAATATCGTTGACGTTATTAAGAATTTAAGAGGGGAGGGGTATAAGACAGCTATTTGTACAAGTAATTTTCCTGCTAGGATTAACGGTCTTCATAGGAAGTATGGGTTTTTGGATAATTTTGATATTAAAGCTATATCATTTGAGGTTGGAGTGAATAAACCGGATAGGAAGCTGTTTGGGAGGTTGGTTGAATTATCTAATGTAGAGCCTTCTGAGATTGTTTATGCAGATGATAATAGTGAGAGTGTGGCTAGTGCTAAAGAGGTTGGTATTACAACATACCTATACGATAACTTTGAGAATTATATGAAGTTCTTAGAAGGGTTGGGGGTGAGGGTGTAGCTATCTATTGTTGTGTAGCAATTTTTGCTAATGATAGTAATGCAGATATGTGGTCTTCAGTGTTTGCCGCGGCACAGCAGTCTTCAAGTATTATAACCTTATAATCTCTATCATGAGCATCTCTTGCTGTACTTGATACCGCTAGGTCAGTTGATACGCCTGCTATCAATATCTCACTAACATTATTCTTTTTTAATAGTGTATCTAGTTTTGTATTATAGAAGGCACTCACTCTATTTTTCTTAATAATAATGTCAGACTTTTCTATGTTAATTCTCTCATTAAATTCCGTCCCCCAACTGTTCCTTCTAAGTGCATTGTATTCGTGGGCTTTCCCAAATAGGGGAGAATCTTTTGGTTGGTCAGAATAATCTTCTGAGAATTCAATACCAATGTGAATAATAAGAATATTTGAGTTACGAGCATTTGATATTACTTTGGATAGGTTCTCAAATATATTATTCTCTTCAATATATTTAGCGTATCCCTTAGATGCCAACTTCCCATCCTCGTGGGAAATATCATTTATGTAATCTATTATTAGTAAGGCTTTATTCATTTGGTAGTATCCTAAAATATATGGAGGAACATACTATTTAATATAACCTAGGTTTATAAGTCCGGCATAGCCACATACCGCGTTTACAGATTGTCCAGATTTCAACAGGGATAGTAGCTCTTTAAGTGTAAGCTGTTCTACTTCCCAGTAATCTTGTGCTGGAGGTTGGATATATTCACATTTCGTAGCCGTAAATAGGTATGCCTCACTTGTAGAATATGCGTCTACAAATGTTTTGGATATAAACTTAAGGTCTCCTTTATATCCTGTCTCTTCTAGTAGTTCTCTTTCCGCTGCAAGTATTGCCGTTTCGTTCTTTTCTATGCCTCCTCCAGGGAAGTCTCTTAATATACGATTGGGTCCCACTCTGTATTGCTTAACAATTAGGAATCTTCCCTCTACTGTTTCTGCTAATATATTTACGTTTTTGCCGGCTAACCTTATTTCATATTCAAGATTTTCTCCTTTTGGTGTTTGGAAAGTGTTAATTGAAACTTTGCGTCTACCGTCATAGGCCATTTTTTCTGAAATCTTTTTTAACTTTCTAACCATATAATTAAGGGTATATTATTT
>CAZUOO010000039.1:0-6385 GCA_964621555.1 uncultured Candidatus Saccharibacteria bacterium
AGGCGTTTTGGGGGTAAATAATGGTGTGGTGTCGGTGGAACGTATGCTATATTTTCTAATACCCTTTCTGCTAGTGTTCTGTTATTTCCTATCCTCTAGGTATTCTTTGAGGTATTTACCTGTGTAACTTTTCTTGTTGTTGATTATATCCTGTACAGTCCCAACTCCTACCAATTTACCACCTTTATCACCGCCTTCAGGTCCTAAATCTATTATCCAATCCGAGAACTTTATGATATCTAGATTGTGCTCTATTACTAATACCGAATTACCTTTCTCTACTAGTTTCTTAAGTAGGAGGAGGAGTTTATCTACGTCGTGGAAGTGAAGTCCTGTGGTTGGTTCGTCTAGAATGTAGATGGTGTGACCTCGTGTAGCTTTAGAAAGTTCTTTTGATAGCTTGATTCTTTGTGATTCACCTCCTGAGAGGGTGGTGGCAGGTTGTCCAAGTCTGATATAGCCTAGTCCAACCTCCTGTAGTACTTCAAGTTTTCTTCTAATTGGGGTGAAGTTATTGAAGAACTCTAGTGCTTCATCAATTGTCATGGATAGTATGTCTGCAATATTTTTCCCTTTATAGTCTATTTGTAGGGCTTCTTTGTTATATCGCTTTCCTAAACAGGTTTCGCAGGTGATATACATGTCTGGAAGGAACTGCATTTCTATCTTGATTTGCCCGTCTCCACGGCAGGTTTCGCATCTTCCTCCCTTTACGTTAAAGCTAAATCTAGAAGTTGTATATCCTCTGGCTCTGGCTTCTTGAGTTTGTGAGAAGATATCACGAATGTAGTTGAATATCCCTGTGTATGTGGCGGTATTGGATCTTGGAGTTCTGCCAATGGGGGACTGATCTATTTCTATTACCTTATCAATGTTTTCAATACCGCTGATGGAGTTGTATGACCCCTCAATCTGTCTTTCTAGTCCTGTATGTTTGAGAAGTATTGGTACTAGTGTGTCATTTACTAGTGATGATTTCCCACTTCCTGATACTCCCGTGACAGTGACGAACTTTCCAAGGGGTATATCTACGTTTAGATTTTTAATATTATGGGTGTTTACTCCAGAAATGGAGAGGGTTCCCTTTGCGCTATCTGCTGTTTCTGTATTACTTAGGCTCTGCCCTACCTCTAGGGATTTGTTTATATATTTGGCGGTTAGGGTGTCAGACTGCTTAATTCCGTTTATATCCCCCTGTGCTACTATTATGCCTCCGTTATTACCAGCTTCTGGCCCTACATCAATTATCCAATCGGCTTTGGAGATTGTATCGTAGTCGTGCTCGACAACCACCACGCTATTCCCAAGATCCCTAAGTTTTTCAAGAGATGCGATTAGTTTGCTTACGTCTCTTGAGTGCAGTCCAATGGATGGTTCGTCTAGGACGTAGAGGACTCCTGTTAATCCCGTACCTATTTGTGAAGCCAGTCTAATTCTTTGTGATTCTCCACCGGAAAGTGTATTGGCTTTTCTTGATAGTGTGAGGTAGTTGAGGCCTACGTCATTTAGAAATGTTAATCTGGAGAGTATCTCTTTCACTATTGGTTTGGCAATTTCCGCTTTGTTTCCCTTTAATTGAGCTTTGTTGAAGAACGAGATTAGGTCGGAGATTTGTAGGGAGGTGAGTTCTTCAATACTTTTATTCTCTATTGTTACAGCTAGGGCATATGGTTGTAGTCTTTTCCCATTACAATCTGAGCACTCTTTTTCTACCATGTATTTACCAATCTCATCTCTAATGTAGTCTGAGTCGGTTTCAAGGTATCTTCGTTCGAGTTGTGGTATTACTCCTTCATATTTGGATTCATACATTCTTTTATATCCATTCTTATTTACATATGAGAGGGAGTATTTAGGAATGCTACCTTTGCCGTAGAAGATGAGGTCAAAAATTTCCTGAGTGTATGTGCTTATGGGGACGCTGAGAGAGAACTTGTGTTCAAGCGCCACGCCTTCTAATACCTTTAGTGTCCAGGAGTCGGTTGTGGTCATATTAGACCATGGAAATATTCCACCTTCCTTGATGGATAGTTTGGGGTTGTATATTTTAGTTAGGTCGATCTCTTTTAGTGTTCCTAATCCTGAGCATTTTAGACATGCGCCGTGTGGGGAGTTGAAGGAGAATGTAGCAGGCTTGATTGCCGGGAATGATATTTTACAGTTTCGACATGTGTTATTTTCGGAGTATAGGTGGGTGGTGTCGTTGATTATTATCTTTATTTCACCACTAGCCATATTGCCAGCTAGCTCAACTCCATCCGTTAGTCTTCTTACGTAGTCGGAGTTTGTAATGTCTTTTACAATGAGTCGATCGATTATTAAATCTATGCTGTGCTTTCTATTTTTATCTAGGTTTAGGTTTTGTATTTCGTCTAGGTTATGGCTTTGTCCATCTATTGTCACTCTAAGGAATCCTTTGGAGAGAAGGGATGAGAGGATGTCCTTGAAGGATCCTTTCTGTCCTTGGATAATGGGGGAGATTATCTGTATTTTATCCTCTACTTTTACGCTTTCATTTATATTTGTAACTATCTCTTCGATAGTTTGAGCTTTGATTGTGTCTTTACAGTTTGGACAGTGTGGTGTGCCTATGTGTCCATACATTAGTCTCATGTAGTCGTATATTTCAGTAACTGTTCCAACGGTGGATCGTGGATTACTTCCAGAGGTTTTCTGATCAATGGATATTGCAGGGGAGAGGCCTGTGATGGATTCTACGTCTGGTTTTTCCATGAGGCCTAGGAATTGTCTGGCGTATGAGGATAGCGACTCTACATACCTTCTCTGTCCTTCAGCGTATAGTGTGTCAAAGGCTAGGGAGGACTTTCCACTTCCAGATACCCCTGTTATTACAACTAGTTTATTCTTGGGGATTTTAACAGAGATGTTCTTGAGGTTGTGTACTTTGGCATTTTTAATTTCTATGTATTCGTTCATAACCCCTGATTATATCACATGGGTTGTATAGTTAGAGCTGTATCTATGAAGAATTATTTGGTAGAATTGTGTTTGAAATCAGCACCTGTAGCTCAATTGGAAGAGCAACGCACTCCTAACGCGTAGGTTGTCGGTTCGATTCCGGCCGGGTGCGTATTTCTCTACTGAAGTGTGTATCTCAATATCTTTGTACTATCTCCTGTGGTTTCAATTGTATGTAGGTATTTTCCTAGTGTTACTATTGAGTGCGATAGTGTGGGGGAGTTGGTTTCTATTATATATTTATTATCTCCATCCTTATCAATTATATTGATCTGGTCTTGGGATCTGTAGGAGATATTGTTGCTAGATATCCATTTAATGTTATCAGCTTCTACAAGGTCGTGTATTATTACCTTAGGGCCGAGCTTTGCTATGGGGTCACTTATTTCCTTGGCGAATGTAAATACGCCAAGGTATTTATTGGGTTCATCTCTAAATATGAAGGATTTCTTGGCTTTGGAATATTGTACGAGAACTGTTTTATATGGGTTTACGATGATATATTTATCTATGTCTGTAACATACCAATATGAACTATGGTCGGTAGATATAAATATTCCTTTGGTAGTTTGGTCAATATCAATATTGGTTATCTCTCCTATGAATCTTGTGTTTTGTGGGGCATTGGTGAAAGGTATATTGTCCAGTTCATTCTTTCTAATTTCTTCGATGTATTTAGTTTCTTCTCTGTAGTATATTCGTGGGATTAGGGTTGAACTGTTGGTTCCGTCAAGGTTTATTTTCTCTAACGTTTGGTATTTACCTGATTCGTCGGAGGCTTTTTGTGTGTAGTATAGGTTGGATTGGGAGTCGGTAGTCCAGACTATATTCTCTTTTGGAGCCTTTTTATACAGCAGGTATTTAGCGCCATTGCTTATATTATATGAGAGTATGTCGGAGCTTGATTCAAGTATTAGGTAGTTTTCAGATTTAGACCAGGTTAGGGTGTAGCCATTAGGTATGAACTTCTCTAGCGATAGTTTTGATCCAGATGTTTCTGTTTGTTGGGTATTAAAGAGTTGCATTTTGGTTAAAGTTTTTCCTTCTTCCGTATACTTATATACAAGGGTTATGAATTGGGCTGATGGAGAAACCAGTAGTGATATATCTTTAATATTCTCTTCAAGTAGCTCTGTTATGATGTGTGGGTTGTTGTTAAGGTTCCAGAAGCTTCTGTTTAAATCATATCTCCATACTGTATATGTATTGTCTTTCTCTTTGGTTATATATATGAAGTGCTCGTTGTTATTTGATGTAGCGCTGGTGAATAGGGAGGTGTTTTTGTTGTGGGATATAGTGGCTGAATCCTCTACGGATGGGTTTGTTTTAAATAGCTCTGCAAGGATTGGGGTGGATTTCTCGCTTACAACCTGTACTTTCTTGAACCAGTCCCTGTACCCATCTTTAGTGATTTTTAAATCTGCAAAACCTTCGTTTATAGAAGCAACTGTTTTGGTAGTTTTGCCTTCGTCTTCACCGTTGAGGGTGATATCAGCACGGCTAGGTCTACTCTCAATGTTCATAACTCCAGTTTTCCTGACATTCCTATCGTTTAAATCAATCCTATACCCTTGGGCATAGTAGTAGACGAAGATTGTACCAACAACAATAAATGCTGTTGCTAGTATTGCAATTAATATTTGGATAATGACTTTTGTTGCACTTAAAAGTTTCTTTCGCATAGCTCTGAAGTATAACATGTTAAAAGCAGGTATGGTATAATGTATGTACAATTTAGAACAAATGCGATGATGAGGAGAATGGGCCTCGGAGCAGCAAACAGAAATATTTATAATGAATAAAGTATGGGCGCCAGATAGACACTGTGTAAATGTCTCAATCGATTTTATTAGTAAAGCCGATAAGTCTGTCTTATAGTTTTAAGATAGAGAAGTGGGGTGGTACCACGATACATGTCGTCCCCATATAAGTAGATTAAATATAGAAATATGTTAGTCTGTTTATATGGGGATTTATTTTTTATATTACAGTAATGGAAACATATAGAAAGATTGTAGAAAAATTAAAGATAATGGGTATTAAATACCAGGAGATCGACCAAAGGGCGGCTGAAGACCGTTCTGTTGATGAACTTGTTAGGGTTACAGGTATGAAGTATTCCGAAGGTATGTCTACATTGTTTTTTAGAAATGAAAGAGGTGAGTATGTGGTTATACTAAGAAGGGATGATAGGAATGTAATAAGTAAGGTGGTTAAGAAGTTGTCTGGTAGTAAAAGCCTCAACTTTGCACAGGAGAGTGATTTAGATGCCCTTGGTTTTGAGGCAGGTCTTGTTTCTCCTGTCCTTTTAGGTGAATTACAGAGCTCATATGACATTAAAGTGTATGTAGATAGTAAGGTTATTGAGAATGATTTTGTGATCTGTGGTATTGCTAAAGAGGGGTTTGGGTTAAAGATTAAGGTAGGGGATCTGCTTAAACTACTCGGTAGGTATGAGGTTGGGGAGATTACAGAGGCTAATGAGAAGAGGCAGAGTGGTGTTAAGAAAAGGATTTTAACAGGGGATAGGCCAACTGGGAAGCTTCATATTGGTCACTATGTAGGAACTTTGAAAAACAGGGTATTGCTTCAAGATGAGTATGATCAGTTTGTGCTGATAGCTAATATTCATGCGTTGAGTGATAATTCTGACAATCCTAAGATGGTAAAAGAGAGTATTCTTGAACTGCTTTGTGACTACTATGCTGTGGGAATCGATTTCGATAAGACCACGGTTTATATTCAATCTGAAGTACCTGAGGTACATGAAATATTCATCTATCTTTCAAACTTCGCAACAGTGCAACAGATAATGCATAATCCAACTATAAAGACTGAGCTAAAGCAAAATTCAATGGAGGATTCTACACCTTTAGGCTTTTTTATATACCCTATTCACCAGGCTGCAGATATACTCTGCGTTAACGCCAATCTAGTACCTGTAGGTAAAGATCAGGCACCAATGATAGAGGATACAAGGGAGCTCGTGAGGAAGTTTTCAAAAACCTATGGAGTTTCTAGTCTGAATGAACCGGAGGGATTGTATGGTGCCCAGGTGAACGTACCTGGTATAGATGGTAATGAGAAGATGGGGAAGAGCTTGAACAATGCTATCTATCTCTCTGATAGTGAGGAAGAATTAAGGAAGAAGGTCTTTAAAGTTTATACAGACCCAAATAGGATTAAGGCAACAGATAAAGGTACCGTTGAGGGTAATGTGGCATTTATATATCATGATCTGTTTAATACAGATAAGGAGGAGGTTGCTGATCTTAAAAGAAGGTATGTTGAGGGGACTGTGGGAGATGTGGAAGTTAAGGAGAAATTGTTTATAGCTATGAATAACTTCCTGAGCCCAATTAGAGAAAGAAGATTAGAGGCAGAATCTATGAAAGAGGAGTTGTTG
>CAZUOO010000040.1:0-5909 GCA_964621555.1 uncultured Candidatus Saccharibacteria bacterium
AAAATATAGCATACGTTCCACCGACACCACACCATTATTTACCCCCAAAACGCCTCTGTCTCTGACCAAATTCCTCTACAACCTTCGTAAATTTCTCAACTGTAAAATCTGGATAGAAATCGTCGACAAAGAATAGCTCTGCATAAACAGACTGCCATGGCATGATACCGCTCAATCTCTTCTCTCCTGAAGTCCTAATAATCATATCAGGATCGGAGATTCCCACAGTATCAAGATACTCTCCGAAGGTATCTTCGTTCAAATCAGAAATCGAGACCCCACTGTCTAGCGCCTTTTTGACAGCCCTTATCATCTCATTGCGACCTCCGTAATCAATAGCGAAGCAAACAGTTCTATCTGTATACTGCTTGGTACTATCTTCAAGCTCGGTTAACATATCAACGAGCTCTTTTGAGAGCCTATCTTTCCTACCTAAATGAATAAACCTTGCTTTATGTTCTTGAAATTTTGGAATGAAATGCTTACCCTGCTTTAAAAAGATATCCTGCATTAGATATGAGACCTCTCCCTCATCCCTACTCCAGTTCTCAGTAGAGAAACCCCAGAATGTTATAACCTCAACTCCTAAATTAGCAGCAGCTTCAACTAGTTCGAAGGTTCGCTTAACGCCAGCCATGTGCCCATCTATATCCTTCATCCCATTTTTCCTAGCCCATCGCCTATTTCCATCTGGTATTATGGCAATGTGTTTAGGTATTGTTTCCATGGTTTATGACATTAATTAAGTTCAATATGATAGCACAGTAGTGCTTATTTATTAATAATCTGCTGTACCTTATCAATTATTACATCAGAAGATATAATCTCAGCTTCTTTTTCACTCCTTAGTTTAAATTCGTACCCTCCGTTTTGCATACTCCTATCACTAACAACAATCCTTACAGGTATACCAATTAAATCAGAATCTGCAAACTTTGCTCCTGCACTAACAGACTCCCTATCATCCCACATGACATCAACACCAGACTCTATAAGCTGCTCATATAGTTTACGACCTTCATTAATAGCGTCTTCTGATCCTAGAGTTATAATCTCAACATCATATGGAGCAATACCTATAGGCCAGATTATACCTTTGTCGTCATTAAACTTCTCTGCAATTACCCCAACCAACCTACTTATTCCAATACCATAGCTACCCATAAATATAGGTTTCTGCTTCCCATCAATATCAGTGAAGGTATATTTAACTGCATCTGTAAATTTAGTGTTTAATGGGAATATATTTCCCACTTCACTAGCTTTAAAGACTTCATATACTTCTTTAGTACCAGGGAACAGATCTCCCTCTTTAGCAACTTTAACGTCATAGAAACTATCAGGTTTAGTTATATCCCTTCCCCAGTTAACATTAGCTAAGTGATAATGTGTTTTATTCCCACCTGTCTCAAAGTTTACAAGGTTTGATATTGAATCATCAAAGAATGTGAGTACATCATCTGGAAGATTATGAATACCTGCGTACCCTACTTTCGCTCCTGTAACCCGCTCCACAACCTCATCAGATGCTAGCTTCAATGTTTCCACACCAGCAACTTTCTTTAGCTTTAATTCATTAACCTCATAGTCCCCTCTTACAGAAGCAACTATAACACCTTTTTCCGATTCAAAAATAAGGGTTTTGGTTGTTTGATCTGGTCTAATACCCATAAAATCACATAATTCATCAACACCAATAATACCCTCACCAAAGACCTCTTTCATCTCCTTAAGCTCAACATCCTGCTCTATCTCCTTAGCTAGAGATGGAGCAATCTCTTTGTTAAAACACTCATTTGTACTTGTAACTCTGAAGACTAAATCCTCACCTGTTTCCAAACGAGTTTGAAACTCATGTGAGAAATCTTCAGTGAAATCTCCTCCTGAAGCAGCTGTATAATATGTGTCAGGACCCAATCCAACCCTATTAAATACCTTCTCATATGCTTCTCTGGCAACATCATAGTATGATTTCAAATCATCCTCACTCGTATGGAAAGAATATAGGTCCTTCATTCTAAATTCCCTAGTTCTTAATAATCCAGTCTTTGGTCTAACCTCATTACGAAATTTTGTCTGAATTTGATATACAGCAAAAGGAAAATCTTTATAGCTCACATTGAACTTCTTTGCAATTGGAGTTACGACATCCTCATGGGTTGGATTAAGTACATATTCCGTACTATTTCGCTCAAGTGATATATCGTTAGCACCAACAACCTTAAAGAGTACGTCAATGGTATCGAATCTACCTGTCTGCTTCCAAATCTCTGTTGGTACAATTGAAGGCATAAGTAGTTCTGACCCTATTTTATCCATCTCTTCCCTAACAATACCCTCAATCTTTAACATAACTCTTAAGCCAAGTGGCAAGAATGTGTATCCACCAGCCATTATTTGATCAATGAACCCACCTCGTACTAGGTACTCTACGCTCTTGCTATCGTACTTCTTATCTAACTTCCTCGTCTTCCCAAATAGTTTTGAATATTTCATACGTACATATTATCTATTAACTTATATAAATGCAAAACGCCCTCACAACATAGTACCAACTATTCTTGTACTATATTGCAAAGGCGTGTGTATACGCTGTACCACTCTGCTTCTTAGTTATGTCACCATAACTAAATTATTTACTGACAATTATCAGCATATCTATTATGGCCTCTATAGATAGAGAGAGGTTATGAGTTATGATTCTTTCCCTCTTCACTCCCCATTAGGATGGATCATAGTGAGTATGGATGGATTATAGCACATGAGGGAATAGGATGTTTAGATAGGCAGTTCCAGGCTCAGCATAGCCCCTACAGTTGCAACTATAGAAACTATATGATATGATAATCCTATGGAAATAAATAATACTCTCGCACAATTAGGACTTTCGAAGAATGAAATAGCTGTATACGTTCACCTCCTCCGTAATAAGAGCGGAATGGGAGCAGAAGGATACAGAGAACTTAATATCAATAAGTCTTCATTCTACAAAGCCCTTAAGAGCCTGGAGACTAAAAACCTAGTCGAGGTTATTGGGGAAAGACGAACTCAGAAGTTTTATGCTAGCCCAACAAACAACTTAAAAGCACTACACAAAAATAAAACAGATGAAATAATGTCCCTTGGAAAGGCTATAGAAGATATAGTAGAGAAGGTTTCAAACAGCCAAGAGAACCAATACCTAAGCAGTAATATTCAAGTTTATTCAGGGCCAGACGCATACTACACTTTCATGGATCAGAAAATAAAAAATGATGTCAAACTAATTAGAGACATCACAATATCAACAAAACAAATCCATATTATGGCTGGCTCTAAAGAACGTTATGAGAAATTTGTAGAACAACATATTAACGACAGGGTAAAAAAAGGAATTAAAATTAAAATGCTCCTAGACAGTTCATTTGATATAGATGAAAAGTGGCAATCATCAAGTAGTAAAGCATTAAAGGAAGTTAGAAGATATAAAGGAAAGTTAAGTGGAAATTCATTTCTAAACATCTTCGGAGATAAAATTGGATTTATGACTATCAAGGCAAACTCATTTTGGGGAGTTATTATTAAAGATGTATATTTTTCATCATTGCTAGCTTCAATGTACGATGCAATATGGGAACAGAGTGAGGAGGTTAAGTAGGTGGAACTCTCATGGTTACAAAACTCTCTAATAATGCTTGTGGGGTCTGTGGTTCTATACCTCTCAATTAGGAAGTCTAAGGAGCTCGGACTATCCACAAGTATACAGTTCCTATCTCAATATCTTGTATCAACCGTATTTGTCCTGGCAGCTCTAGCTATATCGGGAATTAGCGTAATCATACCTTTATGGCAAATCTTAATTATCCTATCAATATCAATATTTGTTACATATGTAAGCAATAAAACTTCGCTTAAAGCGCTTTCTCTCTCCCCTAACCCAGGACTATCCCTCTCCATACAAAAAAGCTATGTAGTATTAACTACAATTTTCGCTGCTATATTTATGAATTCACAGTTTGAAATAAAAGACTACCTTGCAATCTTAGCGATTGTCATCGCAACATACTTCATTGGCAAAAAAGATAAAGCAAACGAAGCAAAGCAAGATAATAACTGGTTGATATATAGCTTCATAACGTTCGTAGGCTTCGGCTCACTCTCTCTACTGGAGACCTATGTTGTGAGAGAACTACTCGTACACTCATTAGTACTAACTTTCTGGGCAAGAACAACCCTCATATCTCTAGAGCTCCTAAACAGGTATAGAAAGGGAGAAAAGCTAGTATTTGAGAAAGGTTATAACTATAAAACCATACTTATTGTACTATCAATAGCAATTGGCCATTTCCTCTTTTCATACTTTATGAAAGAGGGATATAGAACCGCACCAAATCCAGGCTACGTAAGTGCCATTAACCTTGCTTCGATAGCAATAATCACCCTACTCTCCTCTGCAATCTTTAAAGATAAGTTAGATGTAAAGCAATGGGGCGCAATTGCGACTATTATTACATCTACAATCATAATGTATATCTAATCTATACAACAGTTGCCCCATCCCAAAGCATATCAAAGAATGTATTAAACATCTCTACAATAGCCATATCTTCTATAATAATCCCAACACAATCATTAACGTCCAACTTTGTGATCGATACACTATCAGATAGAAATGTAACCATAGTATTATGTGAAATACCCTCCTTTAGAAACCTTGTTTCCTTTAATGTGCTTGGATTACTCTTCTCTATCTCCAACTCCCTATCCTCATAACACACTAGGTTCTTAATACCAATCCCATACTCTACCCTTTTAGCAATCAAATCCTTAACAAGATTATCTGTCGCCTGATGAAGCTTTGCAACTTCCCTTCCGTTAATAATCTGCTTAATATACCTATTATTAGGGTTAACCCTATTAACTATAGGAACTACATAACCCGCTAAACCTCGGTAGACCTTAACGCTACCATCAACGGTACAATCACCCACATACCTCTCAATAACTTTATCTATATTCATAAGTATAAATTTAATAAATTACATTAATAAAAAGATGATATAATATAATCAGTAGTAGAACAATCAACTATCATGAACATAAGAGAAACATTAGGAATAACAGAAAACGAGCTCAAAGTATACAAAGGATTTAACTCATACCCACTTAAAACCGCCGCAGAAATATCCCGACTACTTAAAATGGATAAATCATCTACATATAAAGCTGTAGATGGACTGCTATCAAAAGGACTTCTCATACGTGAGAAGTGGGAGAAAGGTTTTAGATTCTCAGCAAGTAACCCAGAGACACTAAAAAATGTATATAAGCAAAGAATAGATGAATTAAAGAGCTCTAGATCACAATTAGACATACTTGTGGATGAACTTAAAGCAAGAAATAATAATACGAGACTAACATATCTCTCTATAGACAAAGGAATTGAAGGACTCATGCTAAGGATAACTGAGAGCCTAGAGTGTAAAGAGAAGTTAATCCGTGAACTATTCCACCATCATGAAGTATTCACAGATAAAAGGTATGTAGAATTTGTAATTGAAAGCGCCAATCAAAGATCTTCAAAGGGAATATTCATAAGACAACTTGAAGATAAAAACGATGTAGAACAGAGGAAAGGTATGTTTGATAATATTATGACCAGAAGTAAAAAGTACCTAAAAGAAGTTAGACTAATACCCCATGACTACACAGATAAGAACTCAATAAGAATTTGGGATGATTCAGCATTCATACTTAGTTACGACGACAATGGTGATTTCATAGTACTAACTATTAAGGATAAATATATAGTCACCCTACTCAAAAGTATGTACGACTACATATGGAATCAGAGCAAACCTATTAAACAGAAGTAACTACCTCTTCCCTATAACTCCCCCTATATAACATAGGAGAATAGCTGTAACGAT
>CAZUOO010000041.1:0-5783 GCA_964621555.1 uncultured Candidatus Saccharibacteria bacterium
CTTAAAATACATTGCCAGAAGAAGTGGGATCGCAATAAACGGACTAAGGTGAGCAACTATACTCACCAAGGATATGTCCTTAAGTACAGATATTCCATTACCTGCCATATTCCACGTCATATCATATACTGTACCAAGATATTGGTCTGTAAAGCCCATGCTATACGCTGCATATATAGAGAAGATCAATACTAGAATCAATATCACCTTAACAATAACTCCAAAGTGCTTCCCAATATATAGAAACAGGCTTTTAAACATGCCTACAAAGTATCGATTGTATATATAGAACAACAATGGGATTAATGAGAAAATCAAACTCACCTCTTCCAACTGTTTTTTAGTAAAATAGTCAATGTAGAAGTGCCAGAAGAGGTATGGGATTACGTTGTAGTAGTATACAAGGGAGATAAAGAAACCTAGAAAGATAGTGAGGAAGTAGATAAGTAGATTTCTTTTTAAAGTACCCGTTGTAAATTCAATAGTTAGTATTGTAAGAAGTGCAAAGAAAGGCAGATATAACACCCCAGATATTCTAGTAAAGAAGAAGGTTAGGAAAAACAGAGCAGAGAGTACAAGTAGCCCCCAGTAGGTACTCCCTACCTCATCAACATCCTTCCTCGCCCCCTCATAATACTTGTAGAGTAAATAGAAACCGAAGAGAATAAATGCCAGGGAAGGTATTTCAGTTACAGGAAGTTTTGAAAAATAAACATGAAGAGGAAGAACGGTAAGGATACCTGCAGATATTAACCCCACCTTTCTACTATTAAACAGAGTTGAGCTTAATAGGTATATACCAACTATTGAAATAAGGGAAAAGAGAATTAGTGAGAATGACCTCATTGACTCCCCAAATATAAAAGCAGATATAGAAAGCCATATTGGATGGACAGGATAGAATGGAAAGAGGAATTCAGATTCATTGATGTTATACCTTTGTAGAGCAATTACCCTTTGACCTGATGCGTCGTAATTCACCTTACCTTCATAACTTAAGGCATCTCTAACACTATCCTTCTCATATATACCCCCTGTCCTTTCATATACTTTAGAAATCGCAGGATATATCCCTTGATCTTGACCACCTTCAAGATAGTTCATCGCAGGGAAACGAAGTATAAAAGCAATGGCGAGTATTAGGATCAGTACATAATCTACTTTCAAGGTAATTTTAGGCAGATATGGTTTAAGAAGGAAGGATATGAGAATCGAGAGAATGATTCCACTAATTAGTGTAGCTTGCGCAGAGTACAGCTGGAAGGCTAGAAGAACCACACCAGATAACGAAGTTAAAGGTATAAAGAAAAGCAGTATATAAACCAAAGAGATTTTATTTACTAGCTTATTCATTTAATACTACCTAGAATTATTACTCAGGAAGTTTACCCTCTTCTCTATAGAACCTCCATACATAGTATGTGAGTCCAATGATAACTAATACTGATCCCCAACACCATGGACAGAAAGCTCCAATCTTTGCGACCTCTATGTACCTTAGATATACAGTATATATTACACCCCACGCTGTACCTAGGTATAGCAATTTCTTATACAAAGCTCCATCATTCTTAAATACCAGTAGTGTTAGTACAAACATACCTAGGTAATATACAATTCCCCATAGGGAGATTGGGACACCAAATAGATAGGAGTATGGGCTACTATCTACAACCTCACACCCATTGGTAGGACAGATAACACTTGTATTCAAAATCTTCGATAAATAGAGGTATGCAGAAAGCAATACTCCTGCACTAAGCAGGAGCATTACTATTTTTAAAATCTTCTTTTTACTCTCCATTAATCTTCGAGTAGTTTATCCAAGATTGTCTTAAAATCTGCAAATGGGTATGCACCTGCGAGAAGTGTACCTCCAGTTACGTTTCCATCCTTATCGAGTTTTCCAATGATGAAACCTGGGGTTCCTGTAACACCTGCGGCAGATCCATCAGCTAAATCCTTCTTAATCTCTTCTCCAAACTTGTTAGAATCATAACACTCTCTCCACTTCTTAGTATCAACTCCAACCTTCTTAGCATATTCCTCCATCTTCTTTATCTGCTCTGTATCATTGCTAGAGAAACCTTCTCCATTTGAAGCAGAATTCTCGAATATCAAATCATGGTATTGGAAGTACTTCTCATTACCACCTAGATCAAACACACACTGTGCAGCTAATGCTTCCTGACTTGCTCTTGGCTCATGGAAACTGAGAGGGAAATCTCTGAATACGAGTATTGCTTTTCCAGTATCTACATAGTTTTTAACCAACTCTTTATGAGTATCGTTGTAGTGTCTCTGACAGAATGGACACTCATAGTCACTGAATTCAACAATTGCTAACTTCGCCTTCTTCTTGTCTCCTAGGTATGGGTCATCATCAATTGATATTTGAACTGTACCTGCGGTTGGATCAGGAGTTGGGGTGTCTGCTCCGTTATTAGTATCACTTCCTCCTGTATTACCTGTATTCAAAACTGCACCGTTCTTCATACTGAAAACGATTGCTAATGCAACCATCAATCCAGCAATTAGAATTGCGAATGGAATTAATAGTTTATCCATATCAATTACCATTGTTGAGTCATTCTTCACCGGGGTTACGGATACTTCCGATGTCTTTTTACTACCTTTAGCCATTATTTACATATTTAAGAAATTAAATGTACCATATAGATTATCGGAGATTTGAAATGATGTCAATTCAGGTTCCTTTATCCAATAATATATAGTTCCTCGCTTGCTCTAGTCACAGCTGTATACAACCACCTCTTCCACATCTCATTATCCATACTTGAAAACTTTTCTTCAAATACTATAACCCTACGCGCCTGACTACCCTGTGCTTTATGTACTGTTAATGCATATCCGTAATCAAATAGTTCAACTTCGGGGGTTTTCTCCGCATGAAGTGTCTCTTTAGTCCCAAATTGATTGTATGAGATTAAGCCCTCGAAATCATATCCCTCCTGACCATCAAGGGATATCCTAGATTTATAGTATGAGCCCCAATCATCTGTAATGGCTTCTATACTTTTTATCCTTCCCATCATCCCGTTGTATATATGATTCTCATAACTATTTCGAAGGCATATCACCCTATCCTTCACCTGTGGTCTTTCACTTTCAAAACCGAGCAATCCTCGTACAGCATTGTTTAATTTCACCCTAGTATTATTGTATCCCACCAGTATCAAAGTATCATCATCATATTGCATAAAGAGGTCAGAGAGAAACTCCTGTGTTTCAGGATCCCTCCTACTCATTTTCACCACACCTTTTCCAAACTCCATTGTGGGTATTATCCCACGTGTTCTAGCCATTTTAGAAACAAATACGATTGGGTTATCCTTCTCCTGTCTATATATCTCTTCAAGCTTTAAATCAGGATTGTCCATTAAGTTGAATGCTCCTTCAATTGGGGGAAGCTGACCATGATCTCCTACCGCTAATATAGGGACATCATATTCAAGTAGATCGTTCCATATACCATGATTTACCATGGAAGCCTCATCTACGATTATCAACCCATACTTAAAGTCTGTGATCTCCTTCCTACTCCACCCTATAACCACACCATCATCGTTTAAATTGGGTTCGTAGATTAATCTATGAATCGTACTTACGCTGTCATCAGACTTAACTGCATCAACGTCTGAAAGCTTCCTTCCAATAACCCGAACCGCTTTTCCTGTATAACTACAAAATGCAATTTTAAGATCCGGACTCTGCTCTCTTAGCTTCTTGCTTATATATCCAACCAGTGTTGTCTTACCAGTCCCTGCATACCCACCTAAGGTTAAATACTGCCTACTTCCTCTATTTTTAAACCAAACTAGTATGCTTGAGATTATTTGTTTTTGAGCCTCTGAGAGTTCAATTTCCATATATAGATTCTAGTGTATTTATACCCAGTGAACAAGGTGTATACATATTGATATCCAAAGCTAGATAAAATATAATTGTATAGCGTATAGTTGAAATGCAGAAAGGCTCTACTGCGGGGCTTCCGAAAGGAAGTTACGATGGAGAATGTCGCCCTCCCTGCTGTACACTACTTCATAACCATTCAAACAGCTTTCCTTTCTAATCCTAAATATTGTTATCACAATACAGGACAACCCATTTACCTGTATAGGAATGAAGTACTTTCCTCTTATACGAGAAAGAAATTACATACTTCTTAAATCCTGTATAATATATTATGAAGAAAAACATACTAATTGCCGTTACTATAATATCAATCCTCCTATATGGATACTACACATATTCAAACTCCTCATGGAATATGAAGAAAGAAAGTAATGGAGAGCAAAAGGTTGTAGATGAGAGTACTAGAGATAATAGTGAACAACCAGTTGTACCTAATATACAGGAACCTCCTGTACAGCTATACGACGAAATACCTGCTGACGAAGCAAGTACATACTTTGAAAAGACCCCTGTAATTGGAGGACAGCAAGCATATATTGCACACCCAATTAAGATTAATCCAATGCAACCCCCAACCCTAATTGTATACAGCCATGGTTCTAATACAACTGTAACTACAAACTTCAACGATCCCTTTATGAAAGACCTACAACAGTATGGAAAATATTTCACATCTAAAGGCTATGTATTTAGTGCATCTAATCAACACGGTGCTAATGATGGAAATCAGGCATCTATAGATGATACTAAGGCAATGATTAAGTGGATTAATGAAGAGTATTTAGTACAAGAGAAAGTATATATGATTGGGTTTAGCATGGGAGGAAGACCAACTATATACTACACACAGCAATTTCCAGAGAGTGTGGGGAAAATAGCTATGCTTGCTCCCGCCACCTGCTACTGTTCCCCTTCCCTATACAACAGCCTAAAAGGTATTCCAATCAAGATTTGGCACGGTACTTCAGATGTTAACGTCCCATATTCTGCTGCTCTTGAATTTATACAACGGGCTAAACCATATGAGCTAGATATAACTCTTAGAACTATTGAGGGAGCTGGTCACTTTGATATTGATACCGAGTATATGGAAGAGATATATGAATTCTTTGAAGAGTAGTATGGAGAAGGTAATCAGTCTGTATAAACCAATTGGTATGTCACCAGTGGAGTTAATCAGAGAGTTTAAAAAAGACAATCCAGAGTATGAGGGGGAAATAATTAGTTGTGCAGGTAGGCTGGATCCTCTTGCTCACGGCGTTCTAGTACTTCTAATTGGAGAGGAGAATAAAAAGAGGAGAGAGTATGAGAAAGTAGATAAAACATATGAGTTTGAGGCGATCCTTGGCTTTAGTACAGATAGCTATGATATTTGTGGATTGGTTAACAGCGAACGTGAGCCTTCGAATTTCACATTAGAAGATATAAGGAGGGTTGCAGAAAGTTTTAAAGGCAAGCAGGAGCAATACTTCCCTCCATTTTCATCATATAAGATAAAGGGGAGACCACTATTTAAGTATGCAAGAGATGGAAAACTAGATGAAATAACTATCCCTAAAAAAGAGATTGAGGTATATGATATTCAAGTAATTGGAGTTAGAAAGATACTAGGAGAGGAAATACTCTCAGACATTATCTCTCGTATTAATCTCCTTAAGGGAGATTTTAGACAGGAGAGGATTATTGAGCAGTGGAAGAAGGTAGTAGAGATAGAAAGAGAATATCAAATTATTAGCATGAAGGCAGATGTATCTTCTGGTACATATATACGAGGTTTAGTTAATGATTTAGGAAAGCGTCTAGGCTATATGTGCACTACATTAGAGATTCATAGAACGAGAAGTGGA
>CAZUOO010000042.1:0-4963 GCA_964621555.1 uncultured Candidatus Saccharibacteria bacterium
TTCCAAAGTATCTAACAATACTTGTTAAATATATTCTTTCTCCTTTGATAGTTATTTACGTTGTTATTCTATATCCATATATCTTCAGCTTCCCATTCAGAAGTGAGTGGCCTGCTAATGAGGCTTCTGCAATAATCTTTGCTCTTCACGTGATGATATATCTTGGTGTTGTACTTTTCTATGGAGTTAAAGAGGGGAGTGTCGATGAAAAGTTTAAGAAGTTGTTTATTAAAATTGGATCTATACTTTCCATTCCAACAATACTTTTCTGGGTATACTCGTTATATCTCAGAATTGATGCGTATGGAATTACTGTGAATAGGGTGGTGATGATGGCTTTAATAGTGTGGATGTTGGGAACCAGTATATATCTTCTAGTTTCTAAGTATTCAAATATTAAATATATTCTATCAGGATTGATTATCGTTATCGCTACCGTCTTCTATCTGCCTTTTACAGCCTTCTATTGGGGGGAGAAAGCACAGTTGGCAAGGTTGGTGTCCATTGCTAAGACAGAAGGTCTCTATGTGGATGGAAAGATTGAGAGAGGTAGTGTGGCGAAAATCGCTGGGAATGATTATACAATGGGTGAGATTACCGCATATTTGGCAAAGTATAATAGGGGGGGAGGATTGAAGGATCTTCTCGGTGATTCCTTACTTGAAAGGGTTATTATAACGGAACAGGGGTATGTTATAGCTAAGTCAAACTCTAGTTATGCGTATTACAGTAATGATGCGTATTTATTTTCATCTATATACTTTACTACGGTTAATGGAAATACACCTGCCCAAACTGAGTTTGCCAATATTACGCTAGATTTAGAGTATATTCCTATTCCAGAGGGATACTCCACCGTAAAGTATGTTGAAGTATATGAAAATGACCTGAAATTTGGTCAGTTTTGGAGTGACGGAGATATATTCTCTTTTGATGTAGAGTTAGACCTTGATAGTGATGATTTCTATAGTACTCCAAAGGTATTCGATGATAAAATCAAGTCTATTGAGAAGTTGTATACAGATAATCTCGAACTTCTAACTTTCAAGTCTGGTGATAAACTCTTGGTGGTTAGGAATATGTATGGGGTAATAGATGATACCTCATGGGGTTATGTGAGTTTCATTTCAGGTTACTTATTCATTAAATAGTACCTATTCCTTATATTTCGAAGTATAATCTCTCTGTAACTGGAGAGATGCCTGAGTGGTCGAAAGGGACGCTCTCGAAAAGCGTTGTCTAAGCAATTGGACCGAGGGTTCGAATCCCTCTCTCTCCGCCATACTATCTGAATAATTATATTTGCACTCTCTCTTGTCTTTTACATACCCCTAACACTATAATAATAGGAACTAGATTAAGTCATATATAACAATGGTTGTACGTAAAAGTATTATATTTATAATTGTACTATCCTTTCTCTCTTTTGTATTCGCAACATTAATATACTCATTCATGCCTGAAATGATGGCTTCACATTGGAATATAGAAGGGGAAGTTGATGGATACATCAGTAGAGTTTGGGGAGTATTCTTTCTTCCTATTTTAGTAACTGTAATGAGTTTATTCTTTGTTATTTTACCTCTAATTGATCCTAGGAAAGAAAATATAGAGAAGTTTAGGGATGAGTATGACAGGTTTATAGTTAGCTTTGCAATCTTTCTAACTACCATCTATCTATTTACAATCCTCTGGAATATTGGAGTTATGATTCCTGTGCATATTGTAATGGCAATGGGAGTTTCACTTCTAATCTTTAAAATTGGTGTATTGATGGAAAAGGCTAAAATGAACTGGTTTATAGGGATTAGAACTCCATGGACTATGAGTAATGAGAAAGTGTGGACCGAAACACATAGATTGGGTGGAATATTGTATAAATATTCAGCGATTTTCATTCTACTAGGAGTACTGAACCCTATTGTCCTCCTATATTCCTTCATACCACTCTCGCTCTCCTCTCTATACTTAATTCTTCACTCATATCTTCTATATAGAAAGTATGAAAAAGTATAGAGTCCTAATTATCAATACTAGTGACGGAGAGAACTTCGATAATGTGAATAATCTCGTAAATATATTTAAGGATAGTGAGATTGTAGGTGATTATGAGTATAAGGTTGAAGTGTGTGTATACCATAGCCTTCCTAAGAATCTCTCTACATACCATCTCATTATGCTCTCCGGTCGTTTAAAGAGTGACAGCCCTTCTACAAATGCAGATATTAAACATCATTACACATGGTTAAAGGAATACAATGGACCTTTAATTGCAATCTGTGGTGGATATCAGAGGTGGTTACAGGTATTAGGTGGAAAGTTAGAGAAGGTTAAGAATATTGAGAAAGATCTTTCACTTGTAAATATGGATCCATTAAGTCAGATATACAATCTCCCTTACATATACTCAAAACACTCATACTTCATTAGTATAAACAATGTACCAAGGATTCTTAATATCATCGGAATTACAAAAGGTGTGGCGATAGTTAGACATAAAAAGTATCTGCAGTATGGCTTTCAAGGGCATCCTGAGAAAACTACGAGACCATTTCTTTCACTACTTATCTCTGATATTAAATACAAACCAATGAGGCTTCTATATCTCCCTATTCATATATATCGTATGTACCACGCGAAGGTATTTGCTACAATCTTCTTTAATAGCTTCTTAGAATCTCTTAATATATACTATCAAGGTTGGAAATAACTTATTATCTATAGACTATGTACAAATTTAAAGTGTTAGTAGAAGGGTATGCGAGAGAAGGGGAGAATGGTGTATATCACGCCAGTCCCACCACCTCACTAATCTGGGATGAAAATATTAAAGTGTTGGTTGATCCTGGTACAAATGCCAAACTATTGAATGAGGCTATGGAGAGAGAAGGATTGAAAGCGAGTGATATTGATATGATATTTCTAAGCCACTACCATCCCGACCACTTTTTAAATATCCGACTATTTCCTAATGTAGATATATATGATGGGGGGATTCTGTGGAAAGGAGATGAGGAACATTTCTACGAATCTAAACTACCAGGTACCGATATAGAGATTGTCCCTACGCCAGGTCATGCTTCTGAGCAGTCCTCACTAGTTATCCAAACCGAGGATTTGGGAACCGTTTTCATATGTCAGGATGTATTTTGGTGGGAAGATGGAAAGCAGAAGAGCGATACCGTTGAAGAGTTATTGAAAAATGAGGACCCTTTCATGTCTAATCTTGAGGATCTCTTGAAATCGCGTACCCTTGTACTAGAGAGGGCGGATTGGATTGTTCCTGGGCATGGGAAAATGTTTAAGAATCCAAAACGTTCCTCCTAGTCTCTCCATATTGCTCTCACTCTTGTATCTATGTAGAATATGGTAATAAGTTTGTGGTTATCATAATGAAACAACTATCAAATAAAACAATACTTGTAATACTTGGCGCAACCCTGCTACTTGTTCTAATTGCAACTATCCTTCTTAATCCAGGAAGAAGGCTGGCAGATGAAAGGAATAATATTAGAATTGAACATATGGCACAGATTGTAGATGCAATCACCTTATATGCTAAAGAGAATGAAGGTGCATTGCCTAAAGGTATTCCAGTTTCCGATAACTGTAGGGATGAGAAGTATGAGCTATGTAAATTGGGAGAAGCTAAATGTGGATCTATGGTTACATTAGCTCCCCTTGTTAATGAATACATGTCTTTTATGCCTGTAGATCCTCAGTATAAAGGGGAGAATGGAACTGGGTATCATATTGTACAAAGTGATAAAGGGAGGATAACTGTTTGTGCACCAGGGGCAGAGTTAGGTAGAACGCTAGACTATATTAAGTAGCATGGCAAGAATTCTTTTCATTACACAAAGATATGCCCCTGCCTTTGGTGGGGCGGAAATATATGTGAAGAAACTTGCCGAGTGGTATGTGGGTAAGGGGCATACTGTTGATGTTTGGACTTCGGACGCTCTTGAAGCTGATGCAATTTGGTACCCTAAAAGAAAAAGGATAGACGTCCCTCAAGAGGATATTAATGGTGTACATGTAAGGAGATTCAAAACAGCCCCATCCATACTTAACAATGTTTTCATAAATAAAGGGTTTCGGTATGTAATGTGGCATATGCCAAGTTGGCATCTACAATGTTTAGGTAGTCCACCTACGTGTATTGGTATGTACCTACAGTTGTTTAAATCCTCCAACCAGCTTCCAAAGTATGACATTGTGCATGTCTCTGCCATGCCATTTAACAGTCTCTTCTATGTGGGTATGAAGCTTGCACAGAAAATTGGAGCCAAGTTCTACATCACTCCATTTGCACATAGTAATGTATCAGGAAAGTATGTATTAGAAGATAAGTATTTCCATCCACGGGTTCTCCCTTTCTACGCTAAAGCGGATAGGATATTTGTACAGACGGATGCAGAGAAAAATTCTCTCATAGAGTTCTTCAATAAGTATAAAGGAAAGATATCTCCTTCTGATGTAGTTAAGTATGGGTATGAGAATTTTGGAAGAGGTGGGAGTAGGGAGGAGGTGAGTATTTCTAATAACACTCCGACAATTCTTTTCTTGCTTGCTAAGGTATTCATATCAATTATGGCTATACCTGTATTCATATTACATTTCCTAACGAAACCTTTTAAGAAGTCTGAAGGTGGGGAGATAGATAGTGGGAAGTTTGTGAAGGTTGGGTTGGGGGTTGAACCAAAGGAGGTGCTAGTGGGGGAAGGGGAACAATTCAGATCCAAGTATGGTATCGATGCTAAAACTCCTATTGTATTCTTTGTGGGGGCACGTGAGGCCGTTAAAGGGGTTAATAATCTAGTGGACTCATGTGAACTTCTTTGGAAGAAAGGGAGTAGGTTTAAATTGGCGCTAGCAGGTAATAGCTCAATCGCTTTTGAGGAGTTCTGGAAAGGGAAGGCAACGATGGTGAAGGATAATACGATTGTACTTGAGCGTCCTT
>CAZUOO010000043.1:0-4694 GCA_964621555.1 uncultured Candidatus Saccharibacteria bacterium
ATTATAATGATATTATTTATCTATGAAGAAAGTAGAGGCTATAGAGCTGGGTAAAATATGGATGAGAAACTCTATAAATAAGGGGCATGATTATGAACACGCTAGTAATGTGGAGAAGCATGGATTAGAGATATACAGGGAATTAAAGAAGGTGGATCCAGAGGTTGATTTTGATGAAAGAGTTGTATCACTTGTTGCATGGTGGCATGATGCATACAAATCTAGGATAGCTAGTCCAAGTCTTTGGGCTTTCTTTTTCGAAGGAAGGGAATGTGAGAGGATTGTACGAAAGGAGCTTGCTGACTATGTTGTTAAGAAGGATTTAGATATAATCTGCAACGCCATTTTCAATCATAACAACTTCCTAGCATACTTTCTGCTACCTAATAGTTATGGACCTTTGGTGCAGATATTAATTGAAGCGGATAATATTGAGGTGTTTAATAAGGATAGGTTGATGAGGAGCTATAGAGAATCTGATAATGTAATCTTCCAATTAATAATTAAGGCATATTTATATAATCTTAAGTTTTGGCTTACACTATTGCCAAAATCTAAGTATATGTACAACTTTCTATCTAAATTAGATTTTAAGAATATAAAATGAGGTATTTTGGTGCACATGTAACATCTGCAGGAGGACATGAGAATGCAATTAAACAAGGTGTTAAGTTCGGAATTAACAGTATTCAAACTATGCCAACCGCTCCAATGCGATGGGCGTTAAAGGATGTACCTATAGAACAGGTAGAGGCTTTTGTTAAGGAACAGAAGGGAAGTGGAGTTACAAAGCTCCTTATGCACTGTATATACCTCATTAACCTTGCACGTAAGGATAGTCAGATGTTTCATTTGAGCAAGATGTCTTTGGTTACATATCTTAAGTATGCACAAGAGGTAATGAGTAGGGTGGGGGGAGAGATGGAAGTGTTAGGGGTTACATTTCACCCTGGATCCGCCAAAGATCTAACTCCACAGGAGGGTATTTTGAGGATTTCAGAAGGTCTTAACTGGGTACTAAATGAGGTACCAGGTCAGAGTATGTTGCTTCTAGAGAGTTCTGCAGGTTCAGGTAATATTATGGGTGATACACTTGAGGAACTAGCGGCTATGAGAGAGGGCGTGGATCAAAAGAAGAGGGTAGGGTATGTGCTTGATACTCAACATATGTTTGTATCAGGGTATGATTGGAGGAGTAATCTGGAGGAAATTGTTAAGCTGATTGATGAAGTACTTGGTATTGATAATGTTAAATCTTTTCACCTAAATGACTCTATGATGGAATTTGGTAGTCATAGGGATAGGCATGAGAATATTGGTAAAGGGAAGATTGGTCTAGAAGCTATGACAAACCTTATTAATCATCCTAAGCTTAAACATATTCCTTTCATTTTAGAAACGCCTGCACTCAAGTCAGATAGTACAATGGGGGAGGAGATAGAGACTTTAAGGGGTCTTGTTAAAGAGTAGGGACTAAAAACTTTTTCACTTGATTGGCTATATACTACCTAGGATAATAGATTAATAAAATAATAATTTAGGTGTATGAATGATTTAGGGTTCAAACTTCATAAATTTCAGATTGAGATATTAAAGAAGTTGGTACAAACAAAAGGACTGAGATTTAATAAGCTAATGCTAGAGGGATTAGAAAGTGAGCACATCAACTATCATCTTAAACAGATTGTTGGGTTTGGATTGGTCGAAAAGGAAGGGAATATGTATGGGCTAACAGATAAGGGGAAGGATTTCATGAATAGGTTGGGTGATTCTATGGAGGTAGTAGAGAAGCAACCAAAGGTTGGTGTTGTACTATCTTGTGTTAGGGAGAATGAGGATGGAAAATTTGAGTTCCTGCTCTCGAAGAGGTTGATACAGCCATATTTAGGGAAGGTGGGAAGACTTACTGGGAAAGTACGTTTTGGTGAGAGCGTTTTTGATACTGCTAAAAGAGAGTTACTCGAAGAAACCGGATTGGAGGCTAAGAACTTTCATCTCGAGAAAGTATATAGAAAGATGAGAAGACGGGATGGTGGTGAATATATCCAAGATGTAATCTTCTATTCTTTCCTAGTTACAGATTTCTCAGGAGCGTTTATATCTAAGACTTCTGTTCAGGAGAACTTTTGGATAACTAAGGATGAAGCTACAAAAGAGGATTTATATGACGACCTGATTTTAAGGGAATCCTTACTTCCCACTCCCTTAATATATGAGGAGAATGATGGTGTTGCTCAGGGATACTAATGTTCAATTTCTCTCACATTAGAGACCTAATTTGCCACTTTGTTACAATTATGTAACTATCATCTGTTACAATCTATGTGTATTGAACGTGTGTTTTGATACATATATAATATAGTAATAAGATGTTATGAATATACTAATGGGAATGCAGGATAAAATTGTAAAACAGATGGTTTTTCCAGGGAGGTTAGCTAAATTAATTGAAAGTAAGGCTAAAAGGTTTGGGATTTCCTTTGCCGAGTACCTTAGGCACCTAGCAATTAAGGATATTGAAACAGAGGAGTATGAGATTCTTGATGAGAAGACAGAGAAGGAGTTGGGGAAGGCGTTTGAGGATTATAGAAAGGGGGATTATGTTGTGTTAAAAGACTCTAAAAGTATTGATACATACTTTAAAGGACTTGCTGATGAAATAGTAAAAAAATGAGTAGATATATTATTCATAGAACAAAGTCATTCAACAGAGTTTTGAGGAGTTTGGTTAAAAAGAATAATCCATTACTTAAATATTTTGAAAAAGCTGTTAAAGCCTTAGGGGTTGATCCTTTCTCTGCAGGGCTTAAATCTCATAAAGTTAATTCATTGCAGTATGGAGAAGTGTATTCATCTAGGGTTACAGGAGATATTAGGATACTTTGGGATTTTGATAGGGATGGTAATGTAATTATTCTCTTAACTGTTGGAGGTCATTCAGGGGGTAGTAGGGTGTATAAAAGGGAGGTGTAGACCTAATGTTCAGAAAAAGCTACTATTTATTGTTAAGTTAAATATCGCACCATATGAAAATTATCTACGTTACCCTTAATAATTCTGAAGAAGCAAGGCGTATTGGTATTAAACTTTTGGATTTGAATCTCGCCAACTGTGTAAATTTCTTCCCAATTACATGTATTTACAAGTACGAAGGAAAGGTTACTGAAGAACCTGAGGTTGTGCTAATAGTTAAGACCAAGGAGAGTAAGTACGATGAGGTCAAAGATGTTATCAAAGGTGAGATTGACTACGATAATTTCATTGGAATGATTGGGGTTGATAGGGTAAACAGTGATTTTGAAAGTTGGAAAGATAGTATTGTTAAATAGTTCTACATTTCATACTGTTGTATAATGCAGTATGAATTTAAATAGTTCACAACTAGAAGCAGTTAATCATAAGTCAGGACCCTTGTTAATCATTGCAGGGGCGGGTACAGGTAAAACGGCGGTTATAACCCAAAGGATTCTAAATATTGTTAATAAAGGGTGGGCTACTCCTGGAGAAATTCTGGCTCTCACATTCACCGAGAAGGCTGCAAAGGAAATGTATGAAAGGGTAGATATTGCTATGCCATATGGGTATGAAGAGGTCTCCATCTCTACATTCCACTCTTTCTGTGACAAGGTGCTTAAACAGGAAAGTATATTTCTTGGGCTTAACCCCAACTACCGTTTGATGACAGAAACTGAGGCATACATGCTATTTAGAAAGCATATATTTGATATGCCGTTGGAAATATTTAGACCCCTGGGTAATCCAAGTGGATTCATATCTCAGATATTGAACCATTTCTCCAGATTACAAGACGAGGATGTAACCCCTCAAGACTATCTAGACTATGCCAATGGTTTGAAGGGAGGTAGTGAGGAGGGTGATATAGAGAAGAAACAGGCTTTGGAGCTTGCTAATACCTTTCAATACTTCACCGACCTTAAGTTAAAGGAGTCTCGACTAGACTTCGGAGACCTTATTAATACTGTAATTAGGCTTTTCAGAGAACGGCCAAATATTCTTAAGAAATATCATGAGAAGTATAGGTATATATTGGTTGATGAATTTCAGGACACCAACTATACCCAAAATGTACTGGTGAATATGATATGTACAGGTAAAGACCCTAAAGATATTAAGCCAGAGGATAGCAAGAAGGCTAATATAACCGTGGTGGGAGATGATGATCAATCTGTGTATAAGTTTAGAGGCGCGGCAATCTCAAATATAATCCAATTTAAAGAGGTCTTCCCTAGTTTAAAGAGAGTTGTCCTTACGGAAAACTACCGTTCAAGACAGGAGATATTGGATAGCGCGTATAAGGTGGTTCAGAATAATAACCCATATCGATTAGAGGTTACGGAGCAGGTGAGTAAGAGGCTTGTGGCAAAGGCTGATGAGACGATAGGGGAGAAAGACTGCATCGAGCTAATTCTTGCTCCCACCGGTTCTGCTGAAGCAGATAACGTGGCTAAGCGAATCAAGGAGCTTGTTGATTCAGGTGATTACACATACTCCGATATCGCTATTTTGGTACGTGCAAACAATCAGAGCGATGACTTTGTGCAGGCGTTAAGGTATAGAGGTGTCCCTTATAAATTTTCTGGATTTAAAGGTCTATACAATACAGATGAAGTTAAGATACTTGTTTCATACTTGAGATTAATAGATAACTACGATAACGGTATATCTATGTTCAA
>CAZUOO010000044.1:0-1884 GCA_964621555.1 uncultured Candidatus Saccharibacteria bacterium
GGGAATCAGATAATTGCACAGAAGATATTAAAGGAAGGGTTTAACACAGACCTTACATTCTCCAAGGATTTCCATACCATACATAATGGTTTAGGTAGTATGAGATTGGTTGATACAGAGAGGTACCTAGTATGAATAGGCAGTAAAGCTTAGCAGATTCACGCCAGATCTTGCATACCCATACTTTACCCAGCTAGACCATGCCACTCCTTGATTATTGCTAATTCGAATATACACCCCACTATCCCGACCTCTCATTGCCTGATATAGGGAATTGCTATGAGAATCATAGGCCATAGAGACATCGCTGGCAGTTTTACTACTCTTCACCCACCCACTCCACGTTGTCCCTAAATCGTTACTATACCTAGTGTAAACATTATCATCACTTCCCCTTACGGTTTCAAACAAACGCGATCCAGTATAAGTTAGGGTTATATTTCCTGGAGTAGAACCATTCTTCACCCATTTACTCCATGTTTTAGCCCCATCTTTGGAATATCTGATATAAATTCCACTATCACCTCCCCTAACAGCTTGGAGGACACGATTTCCAACTTTAACCATAGTAATATCGCTTAACGAGGAACCATTCCTCACCCATGCAGTCCACGTAGAGCCTCTATTTGTACTATATCTAGTATAGATGCCATCATTTCCACCCCGTACTGCTTGAATCAAGCGATTAGTGGCTGTATCATACAACATCGTAACAACCCCTTTAGAAGATCCATTTTTTACCCAACCGCTCCAATTCGCCCCACTATTATCGCTATACCTAGTGTAGATCCCGGAATCTGACCCTTTAATTGCCACAATTATTCTTCCACTGGCCTCGACTAGGGTTATATCAGCTGTAGTAGTACCTAATTTCAGAGGGGTTGTCCAAGTAATTCCTTTGTCAGATGATCTCCTAAAATAGATCCCATTATTCAATCCTCTCCATGCTTGAACAACGTTTCCGTTAGAAAGGGACATACTGTTAACAGTTCCATAAACACTACCAGTTGAAGCATTCTCGTTGTACCACCATGTAGCTCCAAAATCATCCGAGTAAGATGTTAACACCGTATTGTCTGAATAGTTCCTATATGAAGCTAGAACCCTCTTTCTAATTTTCAAATCCCTACCCAAATAATCTTTCGCCTGCACAGCATTGAAAGCATTTAGAACACCATATCCAGTCTGAGAACTATATCTTGACCCACTAACCGGAATTGAACTCATACTTAATACATATCGAATTTGTTCTGCAGTCCAAGATGGATAAGCCCCTCTAAGTAGCGCTGCCACAGCTAAAACTTGGGGAGCAGAGAATGATGTACCTGCCATCTTAAAGCTTGAAAATGTATTATACTGTGAAGCGTTCTGAAGCAGGTATCCAATCGCTCCACAGCCCGTAAGGGCACATGAATATGTTTCAGAAATTATCCCATTTTCCTCAACCGGAGCAACTAAGCCCAAATGGTCCCCGTATGTTGAATAACTACTTTTCGCCCCATTTACATTTGAAGCCCCAACTGCAAGTACCGTCTCATACCCAGCTGGATAATAAACTTCTTCGTCGCCATAATTACCAGATGCCGCAATTACCACAACACCATTCTTTTCAGCTTCCTCAAATACGAAATAATCAAATAGGCTTGGAGTTTCACCTCCCAAGCTAAGATTAATGACATCAGCCCCGTGATCTATAGCATACAGAACTCCATACCCAACACTTGTCGCAGTAGTTCCCCCATTAGGTTCCCATGTATTGTAGATGCTATCCCATTTATCTCCTAATACTTTAATAGGCATAATCGTAACCCCAGGAGCTATCCCAACCCCACCATAATTATTATTTGGTTTAGCGGCAATTATGTTAGAGACAAAAGTGCCATG
>CAZUOO010000044.1:1894-2224 GCA_964621555.1 uncultured Candidatus Saccharibacteria bacterium
TCGGTATCATTTGGATGGCCCATATCACTTATATGACAACCAAAGTATGAAGCCTCATCAAGAAATGACGAATCACATCTCCGCACCTGTAAACAGGTAAACGAGGTGAAATCGATCCCATCGTTAGGATTAGTATCTAAACAGTAAGGAGAGCTCCAGTAATCAAAGAAGTCTGGCTCCCAGAAGACATCCCAATCATTAACATTAAATCCATTAACATCGTCGAGAATCAATCCTGCTGGTATATCACAAATCCTATCAGAGTTAGTGTCTAAACAGTACAAATCAGAATATAGCAAGTTCTCAGAAAGCCCCCAAAGCCTGAATGTA
>CAZUOO010000044.1:2234-4582 GCA_964621555.1 uncultured Candidatus Saccharibacteria bacterium
TGTATCATTCTCATCATATCCATTACCTGGAATCTCTTGGCTGTTTGTGTAAATACTATCTGTCATATCTCCTGCCTTGCCAAAAGCCCAAGGATGAACATATTTCATTAAGCTATATGAATTGTATTTAGTGTAATTTTCATATGCGACACCAGTATCTATTACAGCTACAACAACATCTGACTCTCCCCCATAACTATAACCATTTGTATCAAGATATTCCCACGCCCGCTTCAAATCAATTCCAAACTTACCATTCTCAGGTTGATTCATGTACCATTGTTTGCCTAAGTCACTATAATCATTATCAACTGAGATTAAAGGATCATCAAATGTAGGGACAGAAAGTAAGCTCCGTTTTACATTATTTTCAACGTAGAGTACTCCTGGTTGAGAGTTGGCGTAATCGACAAACCCTTCCTTACCTTTATCCTCCAATTTAACGATAATGAAAACTCCCTTTGATAGGCTTTTTAGCTTAATAGTTTTATACGTAGCCTTATACTCTTTACCTGCTTTCTTAATAAAGGAATCTACATTAGCCTCTTTAATAACCACAATGTACTCTCCAGAAACCAGATCCTTTGCGCTAACTGAATGAATACCCCTAGAGTCGACTTTAGCCCCACTCTTAATCTTTTCTACAACAGTTTCAAAATTCGAAGGGCTCCAAGTAACTTTTAATGAATCCGCAAATACACCCGTACTTCCAAACGTATATATAGAAAGAATGAAGAAAAGCGGTACTAAAAGAAGTTTTAGGATTCGGCACATAGCCATATTGCTCAAATAGAACTGTATCTCCGGGTAAAGATACATATATTTCTATATGATATTATACTCCACTCTACCAATAGTTCAATAATAAGTGAAAATAACAAAATTGTTACACCCAACTCTATTTTGGTGGACATCATGGTTAAAAGTTCGAACCCTCTACGATTGTTTATATTACAATGGTCAGAATTCTTTAAATATAATAAACCACTTATCCAACAAGGATAATTATACCTTATTAAAAGGTATTTTCACATTCCCCTACTACACACCACGCAAGTATTGAATACGTATAGTTTGCTGTATAATCCGCTATTACTAGAATTGAAATAATGGGACAACTTATCGAGTATGCCTATGAAAAAATGGAGAAAATAATACATATCCATTCTGTGATTTTACCGTTAAATACTGATAAATTACATCCATAAGGTATAACTCGCGTTCAACAAACTTTGAAGATAAGACAATGCACGAGGAAATGAAAGCTATTACAAAAGCAAACAAATCCATTGCTCACCTACTTCTTAACTCTAAGATGATTCTGCAATACAGATAACTCTTGCTCTAGCTGTGGCAAGAAAATATCAGCATCAGTGCCATTAGTTCTTAATCGATGACCCTTCTTTATTCCAATAATTCTCAACCTCAAAAAGCTCTCTCTCGTTCTAGAAGATTCAAGAAGTCCACCGGCAAATAGTTCTATACCCTTAATTGCGTGCTGGGCTACAGTTCCTGCTCTCTGAGCTCCTTCTACAGGCAAATCAATTTCACTAACATCCTTAATAAGCAAGAGAAGATCTTCTGGGATATTAAACACTTTCGCTTTTCCTAATACCTCTTCATATTTCACCTGTCGAATAGATTTTTCCATTTTGCCAATTGCATGAAAACTCTGATATAGCCAAGCAATTATAGGGGTATTCTTTTCGATATACTCTAAATTTCTTGAGATAACGTCCGATTCTTCTGACTCATTTGGAACGACTTCGAGAATCTCTACTATCTTTTCTATTGCACCATTATTGCCGATAACAGGATATGCGCGGACTCTTTGATTAGGAGCAACGGGCTCATAAGCTGAACTTACAGGAGAGACAGCATAAAGCTCTGCGTCTAAAGCTAGAGCAGTTCCATCATCCATCTTTATGTAATCAATCGAACCATCGGATAATACTCTTCGAAAAGTTACGACCTTTTTTGAATATTCAGAACTTGAAGCTTTATAAAGCACTTGCGATATAACAGGCGTATATTCTCTCGTATCTACAAAGACATGACCTCTATAAGTGGACTTTTCAGCTGAAAGTATTTCATTAGTTCGTCCTGCTTTCTCTGAACTATCTTCCGACAAGTCTGCAACAAATCGCTGAACTTTAGTCTGTTTAAAAAGGAAATCGTGTTCCTGTTCAATAGGTACTTGAATTTCCGTTGGTCCACTACTGCCGATTACTGTTTGCGTATCGCGTATTAGTATAGGTGATGGCATAATAAAACTAATGGCTCAAATCTATTTTGGTGGAGACGGTGGGAATCGAACCCACGTCCAAAAGCATCATATAGTACCATTG
>CAZUOO010000045.1:0-4100 GCA_964621555.1 uncultured Candidatus Saccharibacteria bacterium
GAGTTCCTTGGCGAAGAATCCAGCAAACCTTTCTCCAATTATAATTTCCTTAAGCTGATTAAGCTCGCCATCTTGATCAGTATAGTTAATTGGGTATTCCCACTTAATCTGATTTATTTGGTTTCGAGAAGCCGATGAACTTTCGAAACCTCTTTTGTAACCAAGGGTATGGTCTATGACATGACCAAGTTCGTGGGCGACACTTTGGATGATTAAAGTCCTAATCATTTGGGCTGAGAGCTCCTGCCATGTTGATCTCGATAATATATTTGCTTCCGCGAGAATTACAGCTGGGGATAAGTTTATACTTTTATGAAAATCGGACCCATTTGGTTGCATAGTTATGACATTCGAGTCAGTATCAAATACTGTAGAATCAAGAGAAACTTGAAGTACTTTCCTTAATTCCTCTGGAATGTTCAATTGCGCGATTAATCTTGACATTCCTTGCCTTGCAAGTTGTACCTCTTGATCAAAGTTTATTTTGAAATCATTTTCCAATGTGGACCTAGCAATCTGGTTGAAGTTTTCGTAATCTTGACTTGTAAACTCGTTATTGTCATGCTCTTTCACAAACTTTATTACCTCATCTACGGTTTTATAAAAAATTGAGCTTGCATCCTGTTCTCCCCTTCTGAGTGGGTCTAGGTTTCTATCTATAATTTCAATTGGCTTAATAGGGTTATTAGGAGAACGAAGTATGTGTTGCTGTATTATCTCATCATCAACTTGAATTCCTGATAGTAAAGACATTCATTTATTATAATAAAATATTGTTATAGTGATTATAACATGGAATATTCTTAGAGCCTTATTTCTCCCCCCTCAACCACACCTCCAATATCTTCCCACTCTCTACCACCTTCTTCGCATTATCCCTACCTATGTACCTATAATGCCAGCTTTCATAACTATAACCTGTGGTAGTTTCATACCCCTTAGGATATGAAATAATGAAACCATACCTCCATGCATTCTCCTCTAACCATTTACTAGCTTTTGTATTATCAAACTCACTCCCTAACCTATCCCCTACTTCTCAATCTCGGTATTAAGATACATTAGAATCTCATCTTTAAGGTGTGGGAGTGTTCTTTTAATAACCTCTGGTTTAAGCAGGGGGTTTAAATCTTGCATAAGGAGTTGGTTATTAACCTCCTTCTCTATAAAGTTCTTTAGCTTTATAAAATACTCTTTGTATGTAACTCCACTTCTCTCCTCTATAATTTCCTTCTTAATTGGTAATCCTTGATAGAAGAATTGATGAATATCAAAGAAATCCCTTCCTGCAATTTTCCCATTCTTTTCAAACCTTGCAGTTGCATCAAATAGTTTATTTGAAAACATAGTGTCTAAAGTGTGCCCTTTACATAGGAGGTTAATCTCATTTAAATTTGTCATCTCGTACTCGTTATATGGGCTTGTATCATCATTAATCTCAAGTTTAAGGGTATTTCTCTCTCCTTCTTTTGCATCATATTTAAGAAAGAACTGAATATGATTTTTGCTTTGATCCTTTATCTCTAACCCCAGCTCATCTATTATTTGGATACACTTTTTCAAGACAAACTCCTTGTCACTCTTATCTATAAGGTCGAAATCTAAATCTACTGAGAAACGATTGAGTATTCCCCTAAGTGCAGCATAAGTACCTCCTTTAAAAGCGATCTTTGGTGTCAGTTCTGAATCACTAAGAATCGTTCTTAATAGTCTAAGTAGTTGAGTTTTATGTTGAACCTCTCTATTTGATGGTAATATCATTATTGTATACGTTTTTAGAAATATTTTTTGATAAGCTAATGTTTACGGCTCTAGTGTTGTCCAAATGATACTTCATATTATAGTGGAAAATATCTGCAACCGCTCTTTCACAGGATGCAATACTGTACGTATCTTTCTGAGTAATTCCATCTCTGTTATGCAAAAACTTTGCTGAAAGTGATCGTACCATGATTCTCACTCCATTAATAATATGTACTTTGCTTTTTAAACCTACAAGTGTAATCGATTGCGGAGATTGCATAATTACTCCGCTGTCAAATAGTACTGACTCGGTGGAGATGTATGCATATGGGCCTGCAACCGAACATGCTAACTCATAGCTGTCTAAAGCATCTGTTTTTACTGTTGAATATACCCCTCTCATCACGCGAAAGAGTATTTTTTTCTTTGTATATCTATTTAGAAGCGTATATAGAGTCGATTTATTGCCTATCTCCCAAATAAGCTGTAATTCCTCAGTTCTAAAGACTTTCTTCTTAAAACTATTTAATTTTGCTAGCCGATTACTTTTCATATATGACAAGTATACGGCTAGGGGTCTTTGATGTCAAATGGTAATTTCGGTACTGTTTACTAATTCTACCCCCTCAACCACTCTAAACAGCTACCTTAGTAAGGAAGTTCTTAATCTTTGTATTTGTTGGTGGATTATCAACCTTCCATGTTACCTCTTCTGTATAATCAATATCATCAAAATAGCAAAGTTGTACTCTAAAAAGCTTCTCAGAATATAATGACCCAAATATGCTTTCTGCCTTATTAGATATCTCCTCTATAGTATATTTATTGAGTATAAAATATATATCAACATAATCTTTCCACTTCTTTCTTCTCCCTAAGGCATAGGCTTTCATAGCTCCAATTGTTATTTCATCTGGCATTTTAATATCCAGTTTGGTTTCAATTACAGGGATTTCAAAGGGGAAACGATAGAAAGTCATTTTTACATTATTCACCATAAAGGTGAGTTCGTTCTCATTATTAACTAATGTACTTATTCTTTTAGGATTGGGACTGTAACCTGTTGCTAGTGACTTCCTAACCTTTTCTAAAACTAAATCATGGTTGAAGCTTTTAAATGTAAATAAATCGAAATCTATAGATTCCCTATGCCCAAGTTGTAGTGCAAGAGCAGTGCCACCAACTAGATAAAAGCTTAAAGATGAAAATTTCCTAACTAATGGAAGTAGTTTCTTTTGATTGGAATTCAGAATTTCACTATGCATATTTCTTCAGATACTTTTCAACATAATTAATGATTTCAGGTCTAAGATTGCCGCTCCTTTTTTCTATTATGTTTGAATATATTGTATTAAAACTCTTTGTATCCTTAACCACGCTTTTAAACTGCGAGTAATTACCAAGGTTTAGTATTCTTTCTAGAACTGCCTCGTCACTGAGGTTTGGTAGGCTTGAGCTTGTAATATCCCAAAAAATAGTTGAATTCTTTTTTGCTAAACTTTTGAGAAGTTGTGAGTACTCATTACTTATTCTCATACCATTAATTATATCAAAAATGAGATAAAAAAACTTGTGAAGAAACTTTTTTCATTAGTTATTGAATCTTAATTCTCCCCCCTCAACCACACCTCCAATATCTTCCCACTCTCTACCACCTTCTTCGCATTATCCCTACCTATGTACCTATAATGCCAGCTTTCATAACTATAACCTGTGGTAGTTTCATACCCCTTAGGATATGAAATAATGAAACCATACCTCCATGCATTCTCCTCTAACCATTTACTAGCTTTTGTATTATCAAACTCACTCCCTAACCTATCCCCTATCTCACTGCTACTAAAATCTAGAGCTGTACCTAATTGATGTTGACTATGCCCTGCTCTTGCAGATATCTGATCTACAACAGCCGTATTACCACCGTTATAGTTAACCCAGTAGTTATATGTATCTGCTTGAGTTTGATATGCCCTATATCCTGATATCATACTTAAATCTAACCCAGCCTTTTTAGCATCGTCATTTAATGCTTTAAGGTCATTTATTACTATACTTCTTAACATATAGCTTCTAACTGTTGTTACCCTAATCCCACTGGTATTGGCATATACTAGGTCACTTGGTGCGTATGTAGAAGGTAGTTTATACTCTTTATTAACTAGAACCAATAGGTCATTACCTGATCTTGTTGTAGTTTTAATATCTTTAGGATAGTCCCACCAGTTACCCGTAGAAGGGGTTGTAGGTGGGTTAGTAGTTGGCTTAGGAGTATCTTCTACCTTACTCTCCTCTTCCTTATATTCATCAGGTGATTTAGGCTCTGGAAGCTCTATTACCTTCTCTTCAATTCCCCCTTT
>CAZUOO010000046.1:0-3950 GCA_964621555.1 uncultured Candidatus Saccharibacteria bacterium
TCAGGTGATCAGAAGAATATTACAATTACGATACAGGCGATTGAGGGGTAGGGTTTATCCTAATAAAAACTTGAATACCTCATATACTAGAAATGCAGGCCATAGGAATGCTTTAAATATTCCAAATACCCCCATCCAAAACCCAGTGGCTGTAGTTATGAAATATACTAGAGATCCAATTACTCCTAGTCCGTAGATTGTATTGTCCGCACCTTTTGTATATTTCCCTTTCATAGTTGTATTTGTAATATATTATTAATTATTATATCAGGAATCTATCGCTATTATACACATGAATTGTACTGCATAAATCCGAATGAATGTGTTAATAATTTCTAATTATCTTTATCATTATAGCTTTTCTACAAGTCTAATTGAACAAGAGGGTATAGTATTAAATATTAGACTTCTAGAATATGTATTTATTGTTGTATTCAACTGTAATATTTGAAAAAGATGAATCAAATATTTTACATAGGATATAGTAGTAAACAACTCAATAGAAATAGGAGTTAATTAAATTTATCCATACCGGTACTATGGACAAGATTAATTACATAATAAAGAGGAACTCTACTAAAGTCCCTTATGAGAAGAAGAAAATAGAAGAGGCGGTGTACAAATCTATGAAGGCTATAAAGGTTGGTACACAAGCGCAAGCTAAGAGTGTGGCAAACGATGTACATAAGAGATTGCTAGAGATTCAGAAGAAAGACAAAGATTTTACCCCAACTGTTGAAGGTGTTCAGGATTTAGTGGAGGAGTTTTTAATGAAGAATGATCTATATCCTGTGGCAAAAGCGTATATATTGTATAGGGAAGAAAGGAATAGAAAGAGGCAGAGGAATATCTTCGAAAAGAGGCTTAACTTAAAACCATATGAGTATCCAGAGCTAGTGGAGTATGTTGATTCTATTAGGTTTTCATATTGGATTCATACTGAGTTTAACTTTACAGGTGATGTTCAGGATTTTAAGGCTAGGGTGAGTAAATCAGAGAGGAATGCACTTAAGAATGCTATGTTGGCAATTTCACAGATTGAAGTTTCAGTTAAGACATTCTGGGGTTACTTATACAAGCACCTTCCTAAGCCAGAGATAGGTTCTGTGGGAGCTACTTTTGCAGAGAGTGAGGTGAGACACCATGATGCATACTCTCATTTGTTAGAAATTCTAGGCTTAAACGATGAGTTTCAGAGTTTGAAGAAAACTCCTGTAATAATGAAGAGGATTGACTATCTTGAAACTGCAATTGCACACTCAAATAGTGATGAGGACAGAAAGTTCTCCGAATCACTACTTCTGTTCTCCCTGTTTATAGAGCACGTTTCACTATTCTCACAGTTTCTAATCATCATGTCGTTTAATAAGTATAAGAACCTGTTTAAAGGGATTTCAAATGCTGTAGAGGCCACTTCTAAGGAAGAGCAGATTCATGGAAATTTTGGTACAGAGGTTATAAACATTATTAAAACAGAACATCCAGAGTGGTTTGATGCAGAGCATACCTTAATGGTTCAAGAGATGTGTCAAAAAGCATATGAGAGTGAGGCAGAGATTATCGATTGGATATATGAAGAGGGGGAGTTGGAGTTCCTTCCTTCTAACGTTGTTAAGGAGTTCATAAAGAATAGGTTGAATAATTCTCTTAAAGGTATTGGGATTGCTCCAATCTTTGATGTTGATGCTAAGCTGGTTGAGCAGTCAGATTGGTTTGATGATGAAGTTATCGGTACTAAGCATGGAGATTTCTTTGTAAAAAGATCGATTAACTATAGTAAACGAGTTCAAAGTATTACTAGTGACGACTTATTCTAATTTTAACCTGTACATATTATGAAATGGCTTAACGAAAATAGTAGGAAGTTCTTAATGGCTAGCTATGTTACTGAGGGCTCTACACCCGAAGATAGGATTATGGAGATTGCCAATAGGGCAGAGGAGATTCTTGGTATCAAAGGTTATGCAAAGAAATTCTATGGTTACATGTCTAAGGGCTACTACTCTTTATCTTCTCCTGTTTGGGCAAACTTTGGTAAGACAAGAGGATTGCCTGTGAGTTGTTTTGGATCATATATTGGGGATAGTGTAGGGGAGATCCTTAGTACACATGCAGAGGTCGGGGTGATGTCAAAGCTTGGTGGTGGTACTTCAGGGTATTTTGGTGATGTTAGAGCAAGAGGTACTGCAATTCGCGATAATGGGAAGTCTTCTGGTTCTGTTCATTTTATGCAGCTTTTTGACAAGATTATCGATGTTATTAGTCAGGGTTCAACGAGACGTGGTCAATTTGCAGCATACCTACCTATAGAGCATAAAGATGTGGAGGAGTTTTTAAATATTGGGACTGAGGGTGATACTATTCAAAAGATCCTATACGGAGTTACAGTTAAGGATAAGTGGATGCAGGAGATGATTGATGGTGATGAGAAGAAGAGAAAGGTTTGGGCCAAGGTGTTGGCAAGGAGAGCCCAGATGGGATATCCATATATCCTGTTTGAAGATAATGCGAATAAAGGGACGGTTGATGTGTATAAGGATAAGAAGAAAAAGATACTTGCGAGTAACCTGTGTACAGAGATTATGCTTCCTTCTAATGATGATTGGTCATTTGTATGTGTCCTCTCTTCTATCAACCTTCTTCACTATGAGGAGTGGAAGGATACAGATGCTGTAGAAACATTGGTATATTTCCTTGATGCTGTTGTTTCAGAGTTTCTAACTCGTTTAGAAGAGTATAGGGATTCAAAGAAGAAGGATGATAATTATGTATTCCAGTTCATGGAGAAGGCATATAATTTTGCGAAGGCAAATAGAGCTTTAGGTCTTGGTGTATTAGGGTATCACTCCCTTCTTCAGTCTAGGATGATTCCGTTTGCTAGTAGAGATGCAGCAAGGTATAACCTTGAGATATTCAAGCTCATAAAGGAGAAGTCATACTCTGCTTCTGAGGAGCTTGCGAAGCTTTTTGGAGAGCCGGAGATTCTAAAAGGGTATGGTAGGAGGAATACCACTCTCAACGCTATAGCACCAACAACCTCTTCAGCATTCATCCTTGGTCAGGTATCACAGAGTATTGAACCTATATGGTCTAACATCTATGTAAAAGATGTTGAGAAAGCCAAGGTTACAATTAAGAATCCTCTTCTCACAGATCTTCTTAAGAAGAAAGGGAAGGATACTAAAGCAGTATGGGAAGATATTCGTTCTCATGATGGTTCTGTATTGCACCTAGATTTCTTAAGTGAGGAAGAGAAGGAAGTATTTAGAACATATCCAGAGATTAATCAGATGGATATTGTATATCAGGCTTGTGCAAGGCAGCAGTATATTGATCAAGGTCAATCGTTAAACGTTATGATTCATCCAGAGACTCCAATTAAGAGTGTTAATGAGTTGTATATTAATGCATGGAAGACTGGTGCTAAGTCTTTATACTACCAACATAGTATGAATGCAGCACAGAAGTTTGCACAGAAGTTAATATGTAAGGCGTGTGAGGCGTAGGGGATTAGTTTGTAATCTCTAATACTTCAAAGTTAATGACCTTTACTTCTGTATCTGGTTGTACTTTATCACCGTAATATAATTTGTAGTCGTTTAGTGGGTCGGGTGAAGGTTCATGTCCAACGTAGTCTATTGGTTGAAGTGTACTTATTGTTCTTATTGTAACCTTCTTTATTTTGGCCTTGCCAAAGTTTGTTATCGTATCTCCATCTCTTGTGGCAAGGATGAGAGCATCACCCTTTACTAGATCCTTATCGTCAAACAGTCTCCAAGTGGTAATTTTCTTACCTTCCATTATCAATTGAGTGAGTTGAGGGGTGAATTTGAGAACTTTTTCCAAGTGTTTATCTCCAAATTAATTTACTTCCTCAAATTTTTTAATATTTTACTTACTTCTCTGTCAAAGTCAGATTGATATAGTTTATCTTGTATTGGCTTATATTT
>CAZUOO010000047.1:0-3897 GCA_964621555.1 uncultured Candidatus Saccharibacteria bacterium
GATATATAAAAGTTCAGGCTTTATAGTAATAGATGGAAAGAGAATTAGATTGCCGAAAGGACTTATGACCGTGATTGATGAGAGAGGTAAAGTGAGGGTAAAAAGTTTGGAATACACCAAAGATGAGAAACAGAAAATAAGCGAGCAACTCATAACAGAGATATACTAACCTCGTAAATTGAAATCTTCAGTAATAATATTCCATGGTGCAACGGCTTTCATTACCAACCCACCGGTTAGCGCCTTCATCATACCCTTGGGCCCACACATGAATACCTTTGTCCTTTTGAGATCGTAGTCTTCCAACTCCTTATTGCTTAGTAGCTTATCGATATCTAAGCGCCCATTTTCAGAGGAGTTATGCACTACCAATGAAATATTACGAATCCCTTTAATCATCATTGATAATTCATCCACATAATTTCCACTTTTTAAATCACTCAGTGAATATATAATGGTGACTTTTCTGTCTAATCCCTTCTTTATCTCATGATTTAGCATAGATATAAAAGGTGTGATACCGATTCCCCCTGCAACCCAGATCATATCTTTATTTCTATTTTCCATAAGGTTTTCACCAAACTTGCCATGAGGACCAATTAGTACTGCCTCCTCCCCTACCTGCAATTCGGACACCTTACTGGTATAATCTCCCGCACTTTTAATAGCCAATCTAATTTCATCACTTTCTCCTGTGGATGATATGGAAAATGGGTGCTCTTCAGAAATAATATTTGCACTTCTAAATTTTGCAAAAACAAACTGACCTGGAAAGATTTGAAGGGATTTACCCTTAGGTTTAAAATATATTTCTACCAACCCCTCTTTAATATTCTTATCAGTTATTACATATGTAGCTTTCTGTGCAAGGTATGGGTATAGAAACCGTTTATAGAAATAGGAGGCGATTGAGATTGTAAGGATACCAAGTATCCAAACCCTTAAAGGAAGGTATCTCGAAACATCACTGCTAATTAATGCAACATGTGCGGATATAAATAAGAGAGGGATACCCATAAATCTATGTGTCATAACCCAGATGTGATATGGGATTTTGGTAGTGTATGTAATGAGCAGGAGTATTATGTACAAGTATAGGCCGATGATTCCAGTACTGTATGAAGGAACAGATGAGGGAAGAAGATAGATGTTAGCCAACTCTAAGTTAGGTATTACTTTAATAATCAGCAGGATTGGGTGGGTTAACATAAATAGCAATGCCATTCCCCCAATATTATGATGGGCAACATACGCAGTATCCAGCCCATCAAATAGTTTTTCAACCCATCTTGCACGTGTAGATATCATGTAGTTTAGTGAGAGGAAAGTAATAGCTAGAAGAGCCGATATTTGAGATATCCCTAACATTACATCCGGCCAACCTAATTGGAACTTTGCTAATACCCAAAGAACTGGAGTTATGATTATAAAGAATCCAACTATTATTGCACTACGATATTTACGCATATTAGTAGAATATACTTAAGTTAATTAATTATAGCAGTTTCAATAACCACATGTTACACTCAGTTATGAAAAAAATACTATATTCAATTATCGGGATATCCATTATATCTCAAATGTACGGGGTATATATATTCTCTCAAATCACTGAATATAGTATTTATTCTAATACGCTAAGCGAGGTTGTGTTTTACCTAGGATATGCAAATACCATCAATTCTCTTCTTATCGTAAATGGAATACTAGAAATATTAGCTCTCCTAGTTATTGGGAGTCATTTTAAACTTAAAGGTGTTGTTCGTTATTTTTTCCTAATGCCTGGAATCCTTACCGCATTACTTGGAATATTTACTCTTGAATCTCACCGATTACTGCATAATATATTCGGTTACCTATTCCCTCTCTCATTTCTAATTCTGCAGTATATTTTCGTTAAGAGATTATATTTAAAAAGGTTCACCATCTTTACATATTCATTATTATTGATACAAATAGTACTTTTAGCATTATCTATGTATTTATCCAAAGGCATCAGTCTACTTGTAGAGATGGCTTATATAATCCCTGCAACTATTTGGGCTGCAGTGGCAATATCCAAAGTGTTTGTAAAAAACTACGAATAAGCCAAAAGACCATTGGTAATATCTCAGCTATTCTCATCAATTTCGAGAACTAGTTTTCAATATTTTCCAGTTAATAAGAATTACATACGTGAGTAGTAGTAGAGATACTGATAATAGAAATATCTGTAGCCCTGTCATCGAATCAGGTATCACAATTGCATTATCCATTCTCTCGATACCGTACATAATGAAACCTACGCTGGAATCTCCCCCACTATCTTTAAACTGTTCGTAGGTATAAATCATATTACGACCCTTCTCATCAACCTCAATAAGCTGTCCTGACTGCCCAGAGAGAAGTAGACTCAAGGTTCTAGCTGAAAACTGTTGTTTACCAAGAAGTTCAGTATTCGTAGGGTATACAACTAATATTTTACCCTCACTATCAGCAATTAGTATTTCAGAGGTTGGAGGAAGGGTAAGACTTGCAAAGTACTTATTTAATTCACTAAGTCGGATAGAGAGAAAGAGCCCTGCCATTACATTTCCATCTTCATCAAACAAAGGATAACCAACACCCACCCTGCTCTCATTACCGGTGGTGCTAAACCCAAAACCCGTTACTTCAAAATGTTTATGATCGAGCATATCTTGATATTTTGGAGTTACGTCATTCAGATTAAATCCTGAAGGAGCATTATTTTTTGAACATAGTATATTACCTTTTAGATCCCCAACACCGTATGTGATATATAGCGGGTTATTATCCAATGTCTTAATAACACCACTCTCACAATATTTGCTAGGGTCATTAACACCTTTCAGATCATTACCCCAGTTGATCATGATATGTTCAGATGTTTTCAGAGTTCTTTGAAACTCATTCCTAATTGAACTAAAGGTTAGGTCAGCAACCTCTTGCTTATGCCTTAATTCAAAAGATTCTACCACCTTATATGCAATGAGACCTGAGCCAATAATTATGAGGATTTGAACAATTAACAGTATTTTATTGATTGAAGGCATTACCACAGATCAATATATTAGAATAGATAAATATTAACAAATTAAATTTCGAAGTCAACAGTAATTATTATGAGGTTTAATGCACTATTTCACGTAGGAAGTTGTGCAAAGATTCGTTTACAATTTCAGGATATTCCATGTTAACCATGTGTGAAGAATTCTTTACTTCTTGTAACGTTACACTAGGGAGTTCATTTTTAATCAAGTTAGAATTATTAATAAAGTCTTCGTAGTCTAAACTTCCATACATAACTAATGTAGGAACTTTAATTTGTGAAAGCATATGCACTACGCTATCAAATTCAGATTTATGAACTGCAGGTTTATAAATATCCCAGCACGTATAGTCATCGACCATAGTTTTGAAAAGCGAATATCCTTCCGGATTACTTTTCCCAAGGTTTTTAAATGCCTTGCAATTTATCCAAAGTTCTTTAGCTCGACCAAAGTCCCCTCTCTTCCCTGCCTCTTCCACCATTCCCCAGTCAGTCATAAATTCCTGAGTATATTTGGCACCTGGGATTGTAGGAGATAGTAGAGAGAGTGACTTAACTTTCTTTGGATATTTAATTGCAAAACTTAAAGCCACGTGGGTTCCTAAGGATAGTGCAATAATATTTACGGATGGAATGTTGAGATGGGTAATTAGTTCATTTAGCGTTCCCACTCTACTATACCCATCTGTAGGGACCTGTGACCTTCCAAAACCATCTAAATCATATCTAATACATCTATAGTCTCCTTTTAGGGAGTCAACTTGATAGTCCCACATCCTACTATCTAATGTCCTTCCATGTATAAACAAAAGAGGTTCTCCTTCCCCAACTTCCTCATAGTATATTTT
>CAZUOO010000048.1:0-3665 GCA_964621555.1 uncultured Candidatus Saccharibacteria bacterium
TGCCGATCCAGCATTTAAACAAATGCTACTTAAGCAAGCTGGAGTTGATTTTAATCCACAACAACAAAAAGCGTCTTTTCTTGAGAGAATATTAGCACCCCTACGAGGGCTTGGATCTATTCCAGATGTGATAGAGAATTCTATGAGGTTGGGTACTAATCCACTTAAGAGATACGTTGGTAATATTGGTAGGGGCTTTAATCAGTTTGCTACGGGCAACAAAGTATTAGATGTTAAAGACACACAGTCAATTCTTAAACGACTTGATATACTACAGGGCGATGACCCACTAAGTAGAATTGGTCGTGGAACTGTTGGATTCGCTGGTGATGTACTATTAGATCCTACTACCTATGTGACTTTCGGTACTGCTGGGGTTGGTAAAGCGGCTGGAACAAAGGCCTCAACAGAGCTTGGGGAGGTGCTTGCTAAGAAGAGTGCTCAGGAATTAGCTAAAAGAACCTCTGCTAAAATAGGCGAGGAGGTTGTAGAGGGGGCTGCAAAACAGTTTACTCAACAAGTAGGGACTTCGTTAGCCGATATTTTGGCTGATAAAGGGGTTAGGGCTGGGGTTGATTTTCTACAAAGTGAGGGATTCGATGAGGCTTCAAGATTGCTTCCATCTTTACTACGCAAGATACCCGCTCAAAGAACCGTTGGAATGTTTGGTAAAGAACTTGGAAAAGGAGCCGTTGCAGATGCAGCTGAATTACTTGTTAATCCTGCTTCTGCGCTTGTTAGGGGTGGTGGGAAAATACTTGATAAGGTTGCTCCTCAGGTTGGGGATACTTTGAGTCAGTTATTTAATGCTAGGAAATTTGCAGAAAGAACGGGAAATCTCTCTGAATTTGATTTTCTCAAGAGAGCTAGGACTGGTATTGAGGGTGTTAAGGGTAGAACTGCTGAGGAGGTTGATTCTATTTTGAAAGTATTTGATGATTTGAGTGAGGATGGTCAGAAGTATTTCAATGCTTATGGTGAGGGTACCCTTGACTTTATTCCCGACGCAACAAGATTAGAACTCGATAGTTTCTATAAAAAGCCTGAAGTCCAGGGAATTCTGGGTATGGTTAAAGAGTATGGAGATAAGTTGGGATACAATAAGCCAACAGGGAAACTCCTTAAAACTGAGGATATTGATAATATCATTATAGATAAAATCCCCGGTCTCAAGCAGGTGCAAGAGGAGCTGTTGCCGGTTGGGGGGGATGTCTTAAATGTGACCTTATCAAAGGCTCAAAAGCAGAAGGCTGTGAGAGAGTTTATGAAACAAGCTCCTAACGCAAGGCTTACCGCTGAGGTCGAGGCTATTACTGGTAAGGGAGGAGCAGAGAAATTTGGAGCAGAGGGGTATCGTAGGCTTAAATCTATATTTGATGAGGTTGCTGAATCCGCTGGGGTGGAAACGGCTGAGTCGGTTGTTGGTATGCCGATGAAGTATTATAAAATGGATTTAAAAGATCTAGGGATTGATGTGGCTGAAAGATACTTACCAAGGGAAACTGTTGGAGTAAATCTATCCAAGGTAGATATAAATGAAGTGGTGAGAAACCCGGAGCTACTTGATCGAATGAGAAGGGGTGGAGAAATAGCTCCATTTGATGCCTTGCAGGGCGAGTCTGGTAATATTATGTCCAAATTTTCTCCCGGAGGTAAGATGTCAGAACTGGGTAATTTTGGAAAGGAGAGAACCTTTGAGACGATAAAGGAGGGTATGGAGGCTGGTATGGCTTACTCACCACAGAATAAACAACTGTATCAAACATACCTATCTAGGGGTGCGGGAGCCATTGAGGCTCAGAGGGTACTCAAAGAATATGTAAACCTTACAGATGAGTTTGGTAATAAGGTTGTATTTGATGGTGCTTTAGATCTCGGGAATAGGATTCCAGAAGGATTCAAGTCTCTCGAGGATATATCTATATTCAAAGGTATGCCAGAGGCCAAGGGTAAATACATAGCAAAAGATTCGTATGATATGCTTAAATCGTTTGGTAATACATTCTTTACTGACGAGGGTACTAACGAACTACTCAAGGGCTATGATAGTATTTTAGGAATTATTAAGAGGACTTGGACTTCACTTTCCCCAGGCACCATCGGTTATAATGTTCGTAATGCAATAGGAGATATTTCCAATATGGTAATGGGTGGATTTGGTTTAAAACCTGGTAGTTATATCCCAGATGCGGGGTTAATGGGCGATGCCTTTAAAAATGGTAATCAGGTGATGCAGTTTAGACAACTTGTGAAGTCTTCTGGTAGGGAGGCAGCAGAAGCTAAATTCGGCAAGGCTATTGCTAATATTTATGATGAGGCGTGGGAGAAGGGCATATTTAGTGCTACTGCATTTAGAGAAGATACGGCACAGGATATATTGAGTAAATTAGACGTTGCCTATAAGGATCCTATTAAGTCAAAGCCATTCTTTAAAGGGGCTAAGGAGGGACTTGGAAAGGTCCAGGATTTTGCGGCTAAGGGTGCGGCGGTTATTGAGGACGCTACTGAGTATAGGGAGCTTTTATTTAGGGTTTCTAACTTTATAGACGCGGAGAGGCAGACGGGTAATTGGGCAGAGGCGGCTGTGAGATCCAAATTTAGTTCGTTGGATTATTCAAACCTAACCGCATTTGAGAGAAATGTAATGAAGAGGCTTATCCCATTCTACTCTTTCTTTAGACAGAATTCTGAATTTCAATTAAGTACGCTTGCTAGTAGGCCAGGGGTTACAAATACATATCTTAAATTTTTAGATAATTTGGGAGATTCTCTTAGTACCTCTGATATGACGGATGAAGACTGGGAGGCTTTACCACCTTGGATGAGACAAGGTCTTTCGTTTGCTCTAGGTAAAAAAGACGGAAGGGCTTCTATAATGACTGGATTTGGCGATCCTGTTTATGCACTAGAGGGTATGATTGGAGGAGACTTAAAAGAAACTGGTAAAAATATATTATCTAGTTCAACTCCGTTTGCCAAAATACCTTTAGAACTAATTATGGATCAGAGTTTATTTAAAGAGGGTAAGATTTCTGAGGACACAAGTGCTTATAGGTATAAGGACTTACCTCAGTGGATTAAGGATATTGCTGGGTATAGAGAGCTGAAAAATGTGACTGGATCTGGAGAGGAATATACTGATTATATGATGGACCCTACTTTCAAATACTTGGCGGAAAATATACCCATAGTTTCTTCTTATACTACATTTGGTAAAAGAATCGGTGATGCCAGGGAAAATCCAGTTATGATTGCAAATTTAATCTCTGGTGGCCGTATATACGAAAAAGATTTAGTCAGAGAAAAAACAATGAGAGAGAGGGAAACCTCTCAAATGCTTAATGACTTACTCTCTTCTTATGGAATTACCCAAGGTAGTGAGGTCAGTTATTTCAGTCCCTCATTGAAAAATAACTACTCTGATGTATTTAAAATGCTACAAGAGATGGGATATTCTCCAAAGCAAAGGAGTGAAAAAGACTTTTCTAAAAAGAAAAAGAGAGACGAGGAAAATGCTAGATACATACAGCAGATACTCAACCAGGCTCAATGATAGTGATTTCCATATCTTCAACCTATAATGTATAGTACTTGACTGGTAAAGTTAGGTATGTTAGTATTAACTAGATGAGGGTAGTTTCCCTCTCCTGGTTCACAACTACTGG
>CAZUOO010000049.1:0-3444 GCA_964621555.1 uncultured Candidatus Saccharibacteria bacterium
AATAACTGGACTGTTACTCACTACGGACCTAACTGCCCTGCAAACAGTGTTATAAACCTTAATAGTCCTGTTGCAGGTACAAATAGATGTACAAGTAGAGGACAACCTGTGGAATGGAATGTATGGTGGGGATACCACGATAGGTATGCAGTAGGTGATTCTGAAAGAGTATTAGACAACTGTTGTAGTCAAAGATGTGTAGAAGTGTGTGAATGGGTATATAAACCAGCATATAAGGATAAACCTAGTGGAGGATGGTACGAAGAATGTCATAATGATTGTACTTGTAACGGTGTTAGAGTACAGCAATATGCATGTGATCCTCTAGCACCTCCTGTTACTGTAAGTACAGGATTTAGCTCTAGTGGTAATACAATGGGTTGTACTGCTTCCCCTGGATATGTAGGGAAGAATGCAAACAATGTAGTTAGAATGAGTGTAACAGCTCCAAACACATACTCAAATGGAGATGTGAGTGATATTAGATCATGGTTTGGTGGTTCAGAACCTGCCGTTGAACTTCTCTCTACTACAAATCAGCAATCTCTTGTTAGAAATGGAGAGTTTGGTGTTATGGTGAAGAAAGTTGGTGGAGTTTGGAGTGATGTATATGCACCAAGTAGGTACAATGGATCTACCTCAGGTTCTACAATCCAGTCTTGGGTTAGAATTGGTACTGTATCAAGTGGAGGAATTATTAAGGGTGCTAACAACCAACCTATGGCAAGAGTGAGTAATATCGCTGTAACTACCTCAGGTACTAATACCGTCCTTACCTACGACCTCTCCTTCTACAGTGATAATTCAGGTATCCCTAGTTTTGAAACTGCAACAAATAAAAGCTACGCAATAGTTGGGGCAGCTAGATACTCAAATACTGTTGGTAGTACGCCATGGGTGGCATCATCTGCGACATTTGCCGTTGACCTAATCTCTCCAACCGAGGATTCTATGAACTTTAGTATTATAAATAATACGACGGTTGATTTGGCATGGACATTTACAGACGTTGATCCAATTGGTAATGGTAATGGAATTGTTAGAGTATTGGGTAATGCTAAGATTGAGAAAGCAGGTAAGGTTAATGGTACTATAAATAGAACCTCCCCTACCCCTGCAACCACTGGATATGTATTAGGCTCTGTTCCTGAAACTGGGGATATCTATACCTCTACTGGCAACCTATGGAATGTTAACGTGAGAAATAGAACGGAAAGAATTGATTTGGGTGTTAATGAAGGTGGTTCCCTAGACTTCTATGCTTATGTCTTTGATAAAGCTTGTAACTCAGTGAGAGGATCCGAGATTCTCCCACTTGGAGACCCATGGTTGATTACTAAGGCTGGTATAAACTACTCCGCAGGTGGTACATCATTTGAAATGCGAGAATTAGCATATACTAGCTTAACTGAAAGACTCTCAGATGATACGTATTGGAACCTACCTTATGCAATGTATAAATCTGATGCTGATTTAAGTACTGAGGTTTTGTCCACCTCTTCTACCCTTCTTAACAATCTTCTATATTCAACAAGATTGAACTCAACTAGGTTGATGAACAAGAATGATAGTAATAATAGAGAGGCATACTGGTATCCTAGATTGTCATCGAAGTCTGCGGCTCAGATATCTGCTGCTCCAGATAGTTTCGTTCAGGTAAATATGGTTGGGGCAAGTACCACCCTTCCTGCCTCCTCTACGTTGATTACTGATGGTACAAATACATGTGATTCTAGTAAATTATGTGTAGTTCAAGTTGCAGGTAATATGAATGTAAACTCTGGGTTTGTGTGTAATGCTAAAACCCTCTTCCTAGTTGAAGGTGACGTTACAATCAATCCTGACGTGACATCAAATAACATTGTTAATGGATGTATGTTTGTAGCTAAGGGTGATGTAAATATTACAGAAGGTACATATAAATCTACTGCTTCATCATATCCAAAGTTTGATATCGTTGAGGCCTTTATTATATCCGATGGTAATATCACAATCGAGGAGGTTGATACTGGAAGTGTAAGGAAGGATGGGTTAAAGGTTAATGGTAGTTTAATGGCATTTGGTAGAAAAGGATCACGATCCTTTATATTAGATAGAGGGTTGTCACTTCTTGATTCAAATAGCTATCCATCACTAGCGGTACACTTTGATTATAGGTACCTAAACTTTGCGACGAAGTTCTTTGGAGGAGATACCGATGGGTTTAAGAAAGAGGTTGGGTTCAAGCCACTATAATAGAGGCTACCCTCTATCTAGGAACTGCTCTCTACTACCTGCTTCAACTTTAGGAGTCTTTTTAAAGAGTTCAGACCAAAGAGGGCTATCAGTATTTAGTAGTTTCAACCACCTATATACTTCTTCTCTATATGCAATATGACCACCAGGTCTAACCCTAAGGTTTATGGTGTACTGTAGGTCGTCAAATGAACCGTAGTATCTATACCTTGTACTATGAGCATGTGGAAGAAGATATTTAGTATATTCATTAGCAAAATCTTCCCCTACCTCTTCCCTACACTCCATATACCACACTTTTATATCCTTGTATGAATCGGAGAGTCTAGTTATGAAATCCTTCTTAATATCACTAAATTCATCCAGTTCTAAATACTCAGGTATTTTAAAGCAATCTCTGAGATCCCTCTCTAACTCTCCTTCCATACTATATGTACTCTCCCACATTGCTACATACCTCTCTAGACTCCTATGACGGTTTAAATCTTTAAGAACTCCGTGATCAGTATATCCGTCGAAAGAATATGAACCTGTTTGTGATATTCCACCCACCTGATCATTATGATGGTGATGCTTAAAGATAATCTGAGAGATAGTCTTAAGGTTTATCTTTTTAAAATCAAAACTCACTAGATCTATATTTGGATATAGTTGAAGGAGATAGTGGGAGATTAGGGATGTATCTGGATCAAAGGCCTTATTGAATATTGGGACGGTATTATTAGATTTTCTATTACTATACTTAAGGTTGAGGGATTTAAGATATGTGACTACCTCTTTTGTTGATACCACCCTACTCTCATTGCTATCTGCGTGTCTGATCAATCCATCTGCTTCAGGGATATATCCTAATTTCTTTAAATCTTGGTTGGTACCTGCAAGGAGGTCGTATAATTGGTTGCCAAGAGCCTCCTCTACAATATACCCACTCCCTCTTAATCTGCTTATATATTCAGACCAGTTTCTAGCAGACATTATGAAGCCTAGTGATGTATTAAGTCCAAGGGGGAGGAAGTATCTAACAGTATCAAATGCTCTTGCCTGAAGTGCCCCTACCTGCCTTTTATCTTCCATATCAATTTCAAAGTGTTTTGCATATCTTTCCCGTACTAGGGGGAGCAACTCTGTGTAGTTATGGATATGTTGAAGTATTATTTGGGAATACTTCTCTCGTAGCTTATTGGATATCTTTATCCTTTTGGGTATTTG
>CAZUOO010000050.1:0-3186 GCA_964621555.1 uncultured Candidatus Saccharibacteria bacterium
AAAATATAGCATACGTTCCACCGACACCACACCATTATTTACCCCCAAAACGCCTTTCTCTCTTTGCGAATTCCATCACAACCTTCTCAAACATCTCATCTGTAAAGTCAGGGAAGTATGTATCGAGGAAAAACAGTTCAGAATATGCAGTCTGCCATGACATAAAACCGCTCATTCTCTTCTCTCCAGAAGTTCTAATAATCATATCGGGATCAGGTATCCCAGCAGTATCAAGATAGCTTGTAAAAATAGCTTCATCTATACTCTCCACAGGCACCTTCTGCTCAACAATCTTTCTAACAGCCCTAAGTATTTCATCTCTACCTCCGTAATCAAGCGCCATAGTTAAAGTCCTCCCCTCAAAATGAGCAGTTTCATCTTCAATTTCATTTAGAAGCTCGGACAACTTAACTGGCAATCGATCTTTTCGACCGATATGCTTAAACTTCGCCTTTGTTTTAACAAACTCATCTTTAAGCTCACGCCCCCTTTTAATAAATATTTCATTCATAAGAAAGTTAACTTCATTTTCAGCCCTAGTCCAATTTTCAGTTGAAAACCCCCAAAAGGTTAAATTCTCAATACCAAGTTCATCCGCTTTCTTAACAATACCAAGTAGTCTTTCAACTCCCGCCCGATAACCTTCAACCTCATTTAAGCCATTCTTTCTAGCCCATCTTCTATCTCCATCAGGGAATATTGCAATATGCTTAGGTAGCTTGGTAGTGTCCATCAAAATTTTAGTAAAATAACTTAACAAGGTAAAGTGAGGTATATAATATCATATAACTACGCACTATCGACAATCCCCTTTATATGCTCAATAAGAGAATCCTTTGTAACTATCTCAGATGTGTCAGAACTTCTAAGTTTAACCTCATATCCACCGCTACTTATACTTCTGTCACTAACGACTATCCTTACAGGTATACCTATTATATCAGAATCTGCAAACTTTGCCCCAGCACTAACAGACTCCCTATCATCCCACATGACATCAACCCCGGACTCTATAAGCTGTTCATATAGTTTACGACCTTCATTAATAGCGTCTTCTGATCCTAGAGTTATAATCTCAACATCATATGGAGCAATACCTATAGGCCAGATTATACCTTTATCATCATTCATAACCTCAACCATCGTTGCCATAGTCCTACCAATTCCAATACCATAGCTTCCCATATAATACTTCTTCTTCTTTCCATCAACATCAACATATTCACAGTTATCCATTAAATCTGAGTAGTGGTATCCAAGTTGGAATATGTTTCCAACCTCAATACCCTTTCTCTTAATTAGTTTTGAACCTGAAACTGACATAAATCCTTCCTGTGCTAGTGCAATATCCCCTTCCAAATCAGCTTTATAGTCTCTATCTATATTCATATTAAGCATATCCTTATTCAAAGCATTTGCTCCACCATATGCATTATTGATAGTTCTAAGCGACCTATCGGCAACAATAATCAGCTCTACAGATGAGTCTAATCCATCTTTAATTCCCACAGGAGATATAAAGCCAGGTTCGCTATGCAAAAGGTCTCTGATATCTTCCTCACTCGCATGTTCAAGTGTAATACTACCTGTTAAATGCTTGAGCTTAATCTCATTTACATCTAAGTCACCACGAATAATTGCAAGAATATACCTCCCTTTATCATCTTTATACATTACATCCTTAATCTGCCTATACAATGGGAGTCCGTGCAATTTAACCCCGTCTTCCATTGTAGTACCTCTAACAGCTTCAACCGTTTCAAGAGGTTTCAATTCCTCGTCAGTATTGATATTTGGTAAAGTAAACTCTGTAACATCTTCGTGTGCAGCATATGTTCCATCTTCAGAAATGTAGTATGTACTCTCTCCAATTTCAGAATCTACCACAAATTCGTGACAGTATTCACCACCTATATATCCATTATCCGATAGTATCTTGGTGGTTTTCAACCCCAACCTATTAAAGATTTTAGTGTATGTATCAGCCATATTCTGATACTCTTTCTTAAAACTCTCCTCATCCCTATCAAATGAGTATGCATCCTTCATTATGAATTCCCTAACCCTAAGCAGGCCTCCTCTTGCTCTCAGCTCATCTCTAAACTTCGTGGAGAATTGATATATGTTAAAAGGTAGGTCTTTATATGACAGGTTATACTTTCTAACAACGTCAACAAACATCTCTTCTGCTGTTCCCCCTAATGCAAACTCAGCCCCTCTCCTATCCTTAATAACCATTAGCTCAAAACCAGCGGTATTAGTTCTATTTGTTTCTTTCCAAAGTTCTAATGGGTGGAGGATTGGAGATATCATCTTTTGTGAACCTGCTTTATCCATTTCCTCCTCTATTACCCTCATTATCTTATCCTGTACCCTCATTCCCATAGGTAGTACAAAGTATCTTCCTGCTACACTCTCTGCAATGTATCCAGCTTGAAGCAGTAGCTTGTGAGATACCATCGTTGCATCCTTAGATACCGTTTTACTCGTCTTCCCAAATAGTTTTGAATATTTCATACGTACATATTATCTATTAACTTATATAAATGCAAAACGCCCTCACAACATAGTACCAACTATTCTTGTACTATATTGCAAAGGCGTGTGTATACGCTGTACCACTCTGCTTCTTAGTTATGTCACCATAACTAAATTATTTACTGACAATTATCAGCATATCTATTATGGCCTCTATAGATAGAGAGAGGTTATGAGTTATGATTCTTTCCCTCTTCACTCCCCATTAGGATGGATCATAGTGAGTATGGATGGATTATACGCCATGAAAAATAATTAGACAATCTATCTCGCCTTGCCTAATTTAAAAACGGATCCTCAACGAGGTGAAATGTACCAGTGCGCTCAGATAGGACTACAACATATTTATAGACCATATTATCTTCTTCAATTGGGGTATCAATTGTCACATAGACCGAGATTCTATTTGCAGTTAAAAATTCTAAAGAATCAGAGGGTTTTGTATAGGCTTCCAAAATAGGAGTTCTTTTCATAAGAATATGATACAAAACAACACTATCAACTGCCCTTGAAAGGATTTCAACATTCCCCTTACTCAAAATTGGTTTAATTTCTTCCATCCAGGATTATATAACAAAACCGATAGTAAGGTTACTACCTCTTCCCTATAACTCCCCCTATATAACATAGGAGAATAGCTGTAACGAT
>CAZUOO010000051.1:0-2619 GCA_964621555.1 uncultured Candidatus Saccharibacteria bacterium
TGCAATTGATTTCTATTTCTAGTGTGAAGAGTATTTTTGAAGGTTTTGTAGGGGTGGGTGATGGTTATCGTTTCTTCCCTAAGGATTTAAACCTCTCTACTTTTCTCGGTGCTATTGCATATGCGGGTACGGGAGGAATATTAATATTGAGTCAGAGCTTCTATACCATTGAGGAGAGACATGGTATGACCAAATATTTTCCAAGTCTCACGCTTTGGGGGAAAAGCAAGGTTACTAATATTGACGTAACTCCGAATGATACCGAGGTTAGTTTGAATAACTTTAGAAAGCTTAGAAGGTTTCAAACGGCAGAGAACACTATTCTCTTCTGGCTGTTGGGTCTGGTCACAATTGTGTTGCTTTCATTTCTCGCAAGGCATCTTTTAGAAGGTATCTATGTGGTTCCTGATTCGTTGGATTTTCTTAAGCTTGAGGCTTTGGTTATTTCAAGGGATTGGGGAAGTATATTTGGGGATATGTTTTTGATGATTGGTTTTCTAGCCCTTATTTCTGTGCAGATTGGTATCTATGATATTACAGGGAGAATCTCGGTGAATATTTTCAAGAAGTATCAGTTCTTTGAGAGGTTTTCTAGTGGAACTGTGTATGTTTATACAATTCTAATACAGTTGTTAATTGGGGTTGTAATTTTATTATTGGGAGTTGGAGAGCCCGTGTGGTTGTTGGTAATCGGGGCGGTTATTAATGCTTTGAGTATGGGAATGATTGCTGTATTGACAGTGGTATTGAATCAGAGTGTCTTGCCACATGGATATAGGGCAAAGTCTTTTATTAATATCTTACTTATTCTAGCGGCCCTCTTCTATCTAGTTCTCTTCATCGTTAATGTACTCTAGTTTTTTAGTGCAGAAAGGTCGGTACATGTTATCGATTTCATACTTCTCAGTTCCCTTATACTCTCTCTCATATGCTTTACAGAATGTTTCAGATATATGGCTCATGGCAATTACACTGAAGTCTTCTGATCTAATATAGTTCATTCCGTATATAATATATGCAATGAGGGATATGTTTAGAACTATAGATATTGCGAGGAGGATTTTAAGGGGTTTCATATAATTAATATGCTTTTGGAGGTACCACCTTTCTACCTAGGTGTTGTAGCTCCATTTGTATTAGTATATCAAATATCCTTTGAGCTTCATCATCAATATGTTTTATATCTACACCCTTCTTCTCTAGTTCCTCTAATACTTGCATTACAGATTTCATATAGTTGTTTTTATTTTTCTGGTTTATCTCTTTCCATTTAATATCTTTGAAGAAAGGTAGTATGGTTGTGTCATATGGTATGGTACCTGTTAAAAGGAGCATTGCTACCATTGGGTAGCTGACTTCACCAACGTAGTATGCCATATTATCATTCGACATTATGGAGTTTGTTGAGGGGTCGTAGTTAACTGTGTAGTACTTTCCCTTAGATGTTGAGGTACATTTGCCTTCATTCTCGGATACTAGTACAAACCTCTTATCTGCTATTGCACTGAGAGCTTCGTATACATAGTGACGGTCTCTTGGTTTGATCCAGAGCATAGGTATGGTTAGTTATATTTTAGCTAATAGATGGAGATACTAGGTAGCTTGGAACTTAGGTATTACAAGTCCACCATACCTCTAACCTGTTATGTGTTTAAGGATAGTTTAGTACCTTTTCTTTTAAAGATGTTGATATTTATACTTACAACAACAGCTCCTAGGAAGATAATCACCCCTCCGATTAGTTCAGTTACAGTTGCGAACTCCTTTAAGAAGATTGCATTAAGTACTAATGCAAAGAAGAGTTCAGTTGCAAGAAGAATTGTTCCTAAATTAGCATCGTAGTTCGCAAAGCCGTATGCCAAAAGATATCCAATTGCAACCATCATAAGGCCAAGAATCAGGCCAGCCGCAACTGCACTTACCTGGAACTCTTTAATAAAAGGTTCTGAATAGAAGAATAGTAGAAATACAGCAAACACAACACCTGAAATACTTTGGTAGAAGACAATAACCTCCCTGCTTATGTTTGCCATCTTTTTTCTTAGAATATGGCATACTCCCTCAAATACTCCGGCAAGTATTCCTGCAATAATTCCGTAATTTATCACGTTTATATCAAATGGGTATATAAAGAAGCTCAACCCCACAACCACTAGTATTAACGAAAGGATATGTTTTAGGGTAAATTTCTCCATGAAAAGAAGTTTCCCAAGGATTGCTGTAGTTGCAAGGCTCCCTACATAAAGCATGAAAAGGCTGTTAGCAACCTTAATTAGGTTTATGGAGATTGTCATGAAAAGTAGAGATAGAGGGAAGGCAAGGCTAAATAGAACTAGAATACCGATGTATTCTTTCTTAACTCTCAAAGGATTAAACTTTTTATACAGAACAATCGCAACGATTATAAGGGTGGCCACAAAGGATCGAATAAAAACAGCCGCTGGGTCACTAAATCCATTTGAAAGTTCTTTGAGAAAGACACCAAATGCTCCAAGTATAACTGCAGATATGCTTAATGCTATAAAACCTTTGGTTCTGTCCATTTATGATTGTATTTAATACTTATGATTTTCGATTATATTACTATGTATTTATTTCTACAAGGAGAATAATGGTGGG
>CAZUOO010000052.1:0-2548 GCA_964621555.1 uncultured Candidatus Saccharibacteria bacterium
ATTGTTGTGAATACCTTTCACTAAACAGCTTTACCTTCTCTATTAGAACACCATCAAGGTCTAGTAGTATAATTCTTTTATGGAGGTTCTTCTTTTTAAGGTTCTCAAACCTCTCGCCTTCTAGTTCCTTTAATTTCCAGAGAAAGATCCTAGCCTTATTGCTAGCATTGGGGTAGTCGATGGCGAAGCTGTATGCTTGTTCTAATAGGGCCCTAGGCTTATCCTTAGCCAATTTGATATACATGGAGAGCTGTTTAGGATTGCCAAGTTTAAAAGCCAACCTATTCCCATAGTCCTGGAATTCTTGGGTTACGTACTTATGCCTTTGAACAAGATCCTTTTGTATATTGGCCTTAAGAATATCCTGTATTGATTGCATAGTCGTAATTCTACATTTATTTAGTAATTAATTCCATTACTAACTACTTATATAGACTGAACTTTCCGGTTAATTCTTTAATTGTATCTAGGTCTGCAAATATACCAACTCCAAATATCTCGGAGTCTGCAATGGTAGTTTGAGACGTAAATGATCCGATGGCCTCATCACTTTTCAGCTCTAACATTTCCTTGGTGTATACAGAGTGTGTGACACCACCTTTCTCCTTTATCTTTGTATATAGATTATGGAGTTGTAGGTCTGTAGCACCGAGGGCAACCACAGGGTATTGGGAGTTTGCAGGTATTGCAATTCCGTCTGAAAACTCAAATGACTCTACACTTGCAAATGTATCTTTCTCGATATTATTACCAAGGTATGCACAAATATGACCAACTGTGTTTGTTACCTTCCAACCTTCAAGTGCGGTATTTAAGACCACTACCATTTTTTTAGAGGTATCCTGTACACCTGATACTGACTTCTTAGCGCGATTTACCTTCCCTCCGATTAACTTCTCATTTCCCTCTAGAGCATCCTCACCGTATATCTCCTTCTGTAGTTTTGTTACAGGAGCGGGTTTCATCAATGGGAAGAATATAACGTCATCAATGTAGTCTGATTCTGTGAAAAGCATTTGGAATCTCTCAATACCTGGGCCTAAGCCAGTTGTAGGTGGCATTCCATACTCCATGGTTTCAATAAACTCGATATCCATTGGATGTGCAACATCATCTTCACTGATTTTCTTAGATAGGCTCTGCGCTTTAAACCTTTCGAATAGCTCAACAGGGTCGTTTAACTCACTCCAGTTATCTCCCTGTTCTATACCTCCTATAAACACTTCAAACCTCTCTACAAATCTAGCGTCTGATGGCATTCTTTTTGCTAGAGGTGATATTTCAACAGGGTGTCCATAGATAATGGTTGGCTGGATTAGTTTTTCCTCGACCTTCTCTTCAAACACTACCTTCATACTCTCTCCTATACTATCTGGCATTGGCCCTTTATATCCAATTCCTTCTAGTGCTTTATGTGCCTGTTCAATGGTATGGATTTTTTCAAAGTCTACATCGGCATACTTCTTAATAGCGTCTATCATCATAATTCTGGGCCACTTGCCCATTAAGTCTATTTCATGCCCTCCAACCTTATATACATTTTTTCCCATAACATTTTTTGCTACGTGTTTGTAGAGGCTTTCGGTTAGCTCCATGTTGTACTCATAGTTCTTATACGCGGTCATTGTTTCTAGCATTTGAAACTCAGGATTGTGTGTTCTATCTATCCCTTCATTTCTAAAGTATCCAGTCATGTTATACACGTTCTCAAAGCCTGCGGTTATTAGTCTTTTTAGGTATAGCTCATGTGCAATTGCCATGTAGAAGTCTGTTCCAAGAGCGTTCATATATGTGCTAAAAGGTCGGGCATTGGTACCACCGTATAGGGGTTGAATAACTGGGGTCTTTATCTCTAGAAACCCTCTTTCATTTAGAAAAGATCTCATTGCAAAGAGAATCTTAGCAGAATCTACAAACTTACTTTTCTTAGCAGGTTCCATAATTAAGTCTAAGTATCTCTGTCTAAACTTCACCTCTTTATCTTGTAATCCTGCCCACTTATCTGGAAGGGGTCTGATGGATTTGGTTAGCATACGAAGTGACACTGGAGCTACGGATATTTCTCCCCTTTGTGTTTTAGTGACCACACCAGTGGCTTCAACAATATCTCCTAGGTCAAAAAGTTCGAGATCACCAAAACCAATTGTTTGATTTTTTACATTGGTGTCTTGTAGCGTATCGGATTTAATGTATAGCTGTATCTTTTCAGTTGGGTCTTGTAGATGTCCGAATACTATCTGACCATGTTCACGAAATGACATTAGCCTACCCGCTATGGTTACAGTTTGTCCCTCATACTTGGAGAAGTTTTGAATAATGTCTAAGTTGGAGGTGTTCCTTAAACTTTGTGATGGGTATGGATCTATACCCATAGATTTCATTTTCTCAACCTTCTCTATTCTTACATTTCTCTGTCCAATTAAGTCACTTCTTTGTTCTGTATTCATTGTATATATTATTAATATTAAATAGAAAACACCCCTCGTAAATATCTAAACCTAGATACTCACGAAGGGTGTATATATTACACGGTACCACCTTCATTCTC
>CAZUOO010000053.1:0-2470 GCA_964621555.1 uncultured Candidatus Saccharibacteria bacterium
ATATCCTTAAGTATCTTTGGACTTCGCTCTTTAATTACATATATTGCATCCCCAGGATTAACCGATGAGGATAATCCGAGAATCCTTCCCCCAGTTCCAGCGGTTAACTTTGGGATAGCGACATTCTCCTCACTGATTATTCCCTTTACCTTTTCAACCATAATTTCAGAACCCACAGGAAAACCTATCCAATCACCTGGGTTCATTTCACCGCTCTCAAGTACTATTGTTGATATTATTCCCTTGCTTTTATCCTTAACTGTTTCGAGAGCAATAGCCTTTCCGAGTACCCCGTCCTTTAATTCCTCCCTAAATTGAAGACCTTCCACGTCAGAGACGAGAAGTATCATTTCCAAGAGGTCGTTGAAACCTTGACCAGTCTTTGCAGAGACCAAAGCCACAGGAACCTGCCCTCCCATACCTTCAACCTGAATACCATGACTTGACAGATCTCTCTTGATTTTTTCTAAATCAATATCTGGTAAATCGATTTTATTAATTACTACAATTGGTTTAGCAGTTGAGTTATTAATAATTTCCATTGATTCCAATGTCTGTGGTTGCAACCCGTCATCTGCAGCTACAACTAGAAGTACAATATCGGCAACACTTCCACCCCGTAATCTCATTAGATCAAAGGCCTCATGTCCAGGTGTATCTATAAAGGAGATTTTCTTATCAGCGACATCAATTGTGAAGATGGAAATCTTTTGAGTTATTCCACCTACCTCTTTCTCTTGAACATGTGCAGACCTGATTCTATCTAGAATGGTGGTTTTTCCATGGTCAACGTGTCCAAGGATTGCAACAACTGGTGTTCTTGTGACGTTATTATTTTCCATTATTTTCTTTTTAACAATTCATCTAGTTTGTCACTGCTTATCCTTACAACCTGTACTCCCCTATCTTTTGTTTTTAAATATTCTTCAAACTCCTTACGTAGTGTAGCGATCTGTTCAACAGTTAAGGATAGTTTGAGGCCTCTTTTAATTCCATTTGTCTTTATAAGCGTTTCAAAGACCTCTAAATCTGGCTTTATATTTAAACCTCTACCCCTTACCTTACCATTTAAGTCTACCACAACCTTATCTTCCGCAACTACAAGTCGAACTAGTTCCTTCTTAGGAAGTTTCTCTCTTGTAACTGCACACATCCTCATTGGAGTATGCACTTTTTTACTCGAGTTTACCAACTAAGTATAACTAATTAACTTATTCTGCAGCTTCGACTACTTCCTCAGGTGCTTCACTTTTAACTTCTTCTTCAACTACTTCAACAGGCTTCTCAGCTTTCTTAGCTGTTCCGTCTGAGCCTACAATATCTAATTTAAGATTGGTGAGTTTCCAAGCCAACCTTACATTCTGTCCGTCTCTTCCAATTGCAAGTGAGAGTTGGTCATCAGCAACTCTAACGGTTGCAGTATCTCCCTTGATTTTAACATTCTCAACCTTAGCAGGACTTAAAGCGTTTGCAATAAAGGCCTCTAATTCATCATTCCATTCAATGATATCAATCTTCTCTTCTCCAAGTTCGCTCATAACATTTGCGATTCGGATTCCTCTTTGACCTACACATGATCCAATTGGATCAACTCCATCCTGATTAGAAACAACAGCCATCTTACTTCTTGACCCTGCTTCTCTAGCAACGGCTTTAACCTCAACAACTCCAGATTCAATTTCTGGAACTTCCATCTTGAAGAGCTCGATTAGGAAGTTAGGATCTGCTCTTGAAACTACGAGTTCCTTTCCTCTTGGTGTATCGATTATTCCTTTGAGAAGAACCTTATATCTTTCTCCAACCTTGTAGAACTCATTAGAGATCTGCTCTTCCTGAGGCATGAAGGCTGTAGCCTTTCCAATCTCAAATACCACTTCTCCTTTTTGCATTCTCTGCATTAAAGCCGTGAATACCTGACCTACCTTACCACTAAACTCACTTAATACAGCTTCCTTCTCAAACTCCCTTATCTTCTGTAATACTACCTGTTTTGCTGTTTGCGCTGCAATTCTTCCGAAGTCTTCACTTGGTAGTTCAACCTCAATTACATCACCAACTTTCAAATCCTTAGATATGAGCTGTGCATCCTTAAGAGATATTTGCTTAACATCTTCATCAACTTTCTTCACAACCTCTTTTCTAGCAATTATCTTGAATGTACCACTCTCTCTTTCTAATTCAACTGTAATATTATCAATTCCATCCTCTTCTTCCTCTTTTTCATCCGTGAAGAAAGAGTCCGATTTAAAGTATTCCTTCTTATATGCAACGAGTATTGCATCTTTTAGTGCGTCAAACACTTTATCTGCATCAATTCCTCTTTCAGAGGCAATTTGATTTATTGCAGCAAGAAAATCTGTTACTAATGCCATAGTATTGAATGATTAATTTATATGAATATACTATTTAGAATATAGTTATTATATTCTATTTACTAGAAAAAGAAAAAGGTGAGTTTTTACACTCACCT
>CAZUOO010000054.1:0-2344 GCA_964621555.1 uncultured Candidatus Saccharibacteria bacterium
CTACTCTAGGTTGCTTAATTCCCTACCAATATACAATAGCGTAACTGACGTTCTGGATGTTGCTTGTGGTAATGGGGATATAGCCGGTGTTGTTAGAGATCGATTTTATGGTAATTATTATGGAGTGGACATTAATCCCGAACATATCGTTGATGCGCTTGAGGAATGGAGTACTGTAGATGTAAATACATTATCTGGTAGCAATGAAATACCATTGCCAGAAGGAATACATTTTTGTATGTGAGGATGCTATCGATTTACATAAAGTTGCAGATTTCCCTATATATTACGAGATGATTATTAGCAGGCATCCTCAATCAGGTGATTCAATGAGAAGTACATTTAAGAGGATTTATGAGGTAGCTGTTTCAAGGTTAGTATCTGGAGGCTATTTCCTTGTTACTACATTTACAAAGACTGAGTACGATGGCGCTATTGAAATGCTTCAAAGTCTAGGAGTTAACATTGATTATGATCATAGTGGAGAGAATAGATTTGCTAGAGGTCAAAGGTCGGATAAGTATGTGATATTTGGTGTAAAGAATTAGAAGTTTATCCGTTTTTGTTCCAAACTTGATAAAATCCTTTCATTTAAGGTCTTTTACTCCCATTGAAGTAATACATATTCTTAACTAAATCTCCACCATGTAGGTGTAAACTCTAAGAATATAGTTGCTGGATCATCTTTAAACTTTTCTGAATTAGGATGTACTGCATAGTGAATCTTTTGAGCCTCTAAAATTTCTTTTTCTTCCAATAATACTCTTACATTCCCATCCATCTGTAATGTTTTCCAATCCTCTTCACTAAAACCAATTACCATAGATGCACTAGATTCTTTTCCGTCTAAAAGGTTCTCACACTTCATACTATTGTTTGCAGTTGAAATATAGAACTTTATAGGGTCGTCTATATGAGAATAGTGAAGAGCTGCGGAATGTGGGCTTCCATCTTTTAGCAACGTAGTGAAGGCCGATACTCTATTTTCTTTAATAAAGTCTAAAATATTTTGATCCATTATAAAAATATATAAAATTAGATATTATTTACCTACTACAATAATCCCATCCTTCTCTATAACTATCTTTCTTTCTTTTAATAACTTACCAATCCCCTGTTTAAACTGTCTTTTACTTATACCTAAAGTTCTCTTTATTAGTTCAGGTGAAGAACTATCATTTAATGATAGTTTCCCATTGTTCTCTTCTAGCTTTCTAATGATTATATCTGTTGTTGATTCAATGAAATTCTTATACCCATGCTTGCGAAATGTTATATCAATTTTACCATCCTTCCTAATCTCCTTAATGTATGCGATATATGTTTCATCTAGTTTTAGATCTTCAAATATATCTGTATTATATGCTAATCCTTCTTCATTATTGAAACTAACTACAACTCCTAGGGATGTAAATCTCTCTACTCTAACTTCAACCTTTTGTCCAACTTCGTAGTTCTGTATCATACTCAATTATACAGGAAAGTGTGACACTGTGGTGTGTCTAAAGAAGTATTTGGAAAGGGTATAGATTTTGGAAGAAGATTATATATAATTCAGTCTTTATTGTGGTTTTCCGGCAGTACATCCATAATAACTACCTCCTACAGATAACCCCGGAAACTTCTCTGACATTGAAAAGTAAAGCTCATCTAGTCCAGCCATAGGACTTAAGTGATCAGGAAGTTGCATTCCATAATAGTGATTCGAGGCTTGTGCGTTAAGCGGTATTTCAACTATTTCTCCTGTTGTATCTGCAAAGCGTACTATTGATTGTTCCCCTGTTACAGTAATTTCAATATTACTATCATCAAAATTCTCAGCAAATTGATCTACTTTTGTTACTGTAAATCCTTTCCCTTTTTCAATATTGAATACGTAGAGTCCATCTCCTAGTTTGTATTTAAATCCGTTTCGAGGTTCGCTGTCTTCAAAACTCAGATAGCAACTACTGTATATAGGGTTAATAAACTGCCCTTCCGTCATTTGGGGGTGTGTAGGTGCTATTAGCGGTTCTCCTTTGATATTGGGAGGTGATACAGGTCTACACGCCGCAATAGAAAGGGCTAGGATACCCAATGTAATTTGTCTTGCAAGCATAAATAGATCATCCCAGGTTCTAAAACGAAGCGCCCCACTTAAGGTAAAATAATAACCTTAAGGAGGTAACTAATATGGCAATTAAATATAATCACATCTCTCTTGAAGAAAGAGAAAAACTGCTTGTACTTAAATCACAAAATCTCTCCTTTAGAGAGATTGCCAAACAACTTGGAAGAGACCATAGAACTTGGTCTAGAGAATGGAAAAAGAATAGGCATCGGCCATCTTGGGAATATATCCCCT
>CAZUOO010000055.1:0-2266 GCA_964621555.1 uncultured Candidatus Saccharibacteria bacterium
GTAAGGGAGTTGGTCGATTTACTTTCATTGTCTTTGGAAAAGGAAATTTTGGAAGGTGGTAGTGTAGAGAGTATAAGAAGTCTATATAGAACTTGGTATGGGGTGTAAATTACATATATGTGTTGGGCTTCTGTATTCGTAGTTGTCTATTAAGTATAATTAATACATGGATATAAAACCAAACTTAACAAACTATTGGACATGGAAAGAACAGGAGTATAGGTTTGATATATTTAAAACCGATTCTTTCTCCGACCTAGTTGATGTAACTCAAGTATATGTCGTTGTTGTAGATAGGGAGAAGAAGAAGGTATTATTGGTCTACAATAAACAGGGGGTGTGGTTATTGCCAGGAGGTAAGGTAGAGGAGGGAGAGACTCTCTTACAAACACTTATTAGAGAAGTTAAGGAGGAAACAAATCGGGATGTGAAATTAGATACCGTTACACCTTTATACTATCAATTAGGATATAAGAAAGGGGAGGATGGTAGTTGGTTAGTTAGCCCAGGTGTACAGGTTAGATATATTGTAGAGGTGTTAAATGATCTTGAATTTATATCTGATCCTGATAATGGTGATATAATTAAAGTAGAATGGGTGGATATTGATAAGGTTAATGATACGCTGAAGTGGGGTGATACAAGTTTAATGATACAGGAGGAAGTTAAGAAATATATTATAAGGTAGTAATATGGATGTCTCTAGATACAATACGTTTCTATTTGATTGGGACGGTTGCTTAGGCCGTACATTGGAGAATTGGTTGAAAACATATGAAGAGGTCTATTCTAAGTACGGTATCTGTGTTACTAGGAATAATATAATTAATCATTCATGGGGAAATCTACAAGAAGGACCTAAGTTTTTTGGTCTTGTTAACTACGATGAGGTTTGGAAGGAGATTGTAGATAGTGTGACTATTAAGAACTCTAAGGTTGAACTATATCCTTTATCAAAAGAACTATTGTTGAAGCTTAAAGGGATGGGAAAGAAGATCTGCGTGGTTACATCATCTGAAAGGAAGATTGTACTACCTGCTATATCACATAATGGGTTAGAGAGTTTATTTGACTTCGTTATTACAGAAGAGGATGTGAGCAACGCAAAGCCAGATCCTGAGATTATTAACTTAGCTATAGAGAAGTGTGGTGTAAAGAAGTCTGAATCTATAGTTATTGGTGATACAGCAAAAGATATATTAGCAGGTTATAATGCAGGTATTGATAGTATGTTAGTACTGCATAAAGAGAATTCTGATTTCTATGATTTCAATAAGATGAAGGAGTCTAATCCTACTTATATTGTTGAGGGATTTGTGGCGGTGTTATAGGTCTGTGCTATAATGACTGATGGAAGATGATTATGGGTATGAGTGGGAAACAGTTGAGGGTGTAGATTATACTGAAACAACCTTTGATACAGCACAAGTATATATAGAGAGGGGCGTCGAAGCATATACAAAGGCGCATGGGTTGGATAGCGGGAGGTATTACGGTATGGTTGACGATGATGGTGTTGCTAGAATTGCTTTAATAAATCATATACCTGTTGAAATATATATTATAAGTAAAGATACGGGTATGATAGTAGCAACGGCTACTATAAAGGTTAAGCATGATAATGAGGTTATTATCGTATAACATCATTCCCTGTGTTATCATCTATCTATGAAAACCTTCCTTACAAGTATATATGCACCTATACTTCTCTTTGTATTAGCGTTTTGTCTTAACTTATATACAGGTAATGTATTAATTCCACTCCTTGCACCAGATAGATATCCTATGGTTGATATTAGTTTTAGGTATATTCCATATTGGAGAGATGCATATATTATTAATGATCTTTTTCTTTTGCTTCAGTTGTTTGTATTTATATATCTTCTTATTAAGAATAGGTTTAGGGATATTAAAAGGTATTTATGGATTTTAGCCGCGTTTTATACACTAAGGGGTATTATTATATTATTCAACCCTGTAGTACAGCCGTACCTAGATTATGCTATTAGGTATGATGGTGCGGATAAGGTATTGGCATTAGACATGAACGGTAGCTTCTTTTCAGGCCATACTGGTACAACTGTACTATTAACAGTCTTCATTGCTCATATGAAGAGAGAGTGGGTATGGTACTCTATACTAGCTTCTATAGTTATTATATCTATGATTATGTTAGCACGGTCTCACTATTTAATAGATGTGTATGGGGCTATCGTTACAGCTATTCTCCTATGTTATATAGGGGGAGTTATAGGGAAGAGGTAGT
>CAZUOO010000056.1:0-2160 GCA_964621555.1 uncultured Candidatus Saccharibacteria bacterium
GGGAATCAGATAATTGCACAGAAGATATTAAAGGAAGGGTTTAACACAGACCTTATATTCTCAAAGGATTTCCATACCATACAGAATGGTTTAGGTAATATGAGGTTGGTTGATATAGAGGAGTACTTAGTATAGTCTCATCAAGCAGCTTGAATAAGAAAATCCCTAAAAATAGTCTAATCGCGCTAATTTATATAATTATTCGCTAAATATTGAGACACTGAGACCCCAGCCTCACGCGCCTTTCTGGCAACGGATTCCTTACTCTCTGTACTTCTAAACACGATCATTGGATCTAATCCTAAGATCTGCGAAGCAAGCAAAGCTTCTTTAGGAGAGATCCTTGAAGTTACAAGCTGTAAATTAAGTTCTCCGGATATCTCTTCTACCTTTTGCTCAAGGCTGCTTGAAGAATGATTTTCTAAATGATGTACGAAATTATTCACAAATTTCAAGGCTGGCAAAGCCTTTGCATCAGCAATTTGTTGAAGCCTATCTCGAATGTGCCTATATAGGTCAACTTTAACATCAGGCTTTATTGGTGCATTTTCTAGATCGGCAACTAATTTTGCAAGTACTCGAGGCTCAATCGTACCATCCTCCGTAACGGGAGGTACAAATAGCCTAGCCTTTTCTCCACCCTCTCCTTTAACCTCGATACTAGTATTCAAGTACCGTAATAGTATGCCTCGAACGTTATCTATCTGAGTCTCAACCTCGAAGACCTTTTTTCTCATGGCCTCAGCATTCTCTACCCTAGATTTTCCCAAAAACTCTGTTTTTAGTCCCAACTTCTTAGAGGCTTGCTTAAAATCTAAACCATGCTTGCCTTCTCCACGTTCCATTCTATCGGGAAGATCTCGTCCACGGTCAATATTATCGGAGGCGACATGAAGCTTCGACATACTTAGTTCCTTCGCTTTTAACTGGGCATATGAAGTAAGATCTCCTCCAACATCTGCGGCTAAAGGGTTTGTATTAATAGCCATCATTGTTCGCTCATGGTTGGACTGCGTAATATCATTTGGATTAGTTTTTCTTGAAAGGTCTTGATTGACTGCTGTTGTCATTGCGTCATCATAACTAGCATGGTGACCCAATATAACCCCCTCACTTGGGGTAGTGTTAACCTGTACAACGGCAGGGTCCAACCCTCTATAGTATTTATTATTTAAATTACTAAATTCATTATCATCAGATCCAAGCTGTCGCTTAGCTCTATCAACATCATCTTGGGTAACAGGGCGATAGCTATCACCAGTATCTGCCTTATTAACAACTATCCTTCCAATAACTGAATCTGGAAGTTCATTAATTTGCTTCTCACCCCAAATTTGTTCTGTCATATTTTTATGTATAGATTTAATTACATATAAGATATAGCTTACTAGAGATTCTGTCAAAGGGGGTTAATTGCGAGCTTAAATATGACAGAGTTATATGGTAATAGGTTATTATCCTACATTTAAACCTAAGGAGAAACCAAGTGAAATTAGGAAACGATGGCTCAAATCAGCGAATAAGCTAGCGACTCTCTATTTGAGCAGGCATTTCTTTCACCTTACCCTCACGTATTGAATCTCGTGCTGCATTAATTATAACAAAAGCCTCTTGGGTAACAGATTCAACTACGGACTCCGGGGTTATTTCTTTAGCCCCACTACTAAGTTCAAATATGCTAGGTAAAGAAAGTGGTGTAGATGTATCAATACTAAATAGCTCCGATGGGAAACCTTTTAAGGAAAGATCGGGCAACTCAAATTCTCCAAGAGAGGGATCTAAAGTAGGAACCTTGACTGTTTGAGTGTCTACATTGACAGACATTTTTGGACGGGAAAGTTCGACCCCACAGATATAGTACATCCCTTCCTTCAATTGAAATGTAACAGTTCCATATTGCACATATGCTATATTCCCCACATTACCGCTTGCAGAGGTAGAGACTTTTATCTCTAAACTTGGAGGGGTCAAAGGGGGAGAGCCTTTATGCGTACTAAATCTATATTTGACGTCATCAGATAAAACTCGCCATGACAACCCATGCTCCGTTTTGCTTATATCCAAAATTTCCATTATTACCCAAGATGCCAGTTAGATATCTAATATGGTGGAGACGGTGGGAATCGAACCCACGTCCAAAAGCATCATATAGTACCATTG
>CAZUOO010000057.1:0-1669 GCA_964621555.1 uncultured Candidatus Saccharibacteria bacterium
CATGAAGAAAATGCTCGCCACCACAAATAATGTCAAAACCGAAAGAATAGCAACCTTCGCAATCTGATACTTATTAGTAATAGTTAAATAGAGTAAATATATAAATAAGGCAACAAGAAAGACAGGAAATACCGGACGGAACCAGTTTGCTATTCCAAATGTGAGCCCTAATACGACAGCATATACTATTACTCTTTTGATATTTTGTATTAACAACTCTGTACTCAATAGGTGAACCAGATATATTCCTACAATTATGAAAAAGTTCACTACCGGAATTGGTAATGAAAGCGTAGAAAATAATATGCTGAATGGACTAAGTATCCATAATGAAAACACGGCGACTGGACCAACTGACCCTGGATTAGTTATCCTTCGTATGAACAAAAATGCAAAAACTGCAGCAAATATATCGAATAGGTAATTTAAAATTATGGTTGCAAGCCATGGATCAGTTATGAATTTCATAAACCCACCTAGCAGATTTGTGTATGCAACAAGATATGGGAACAAGGCCTGATATGATTTCCCCATAATGCCAGTTCCATCTGCGATAAGCTTCGCAGTTTTAAAGAACTGCCTGGGATCTGACACCTGTTCATACTCAAACTGATAGAAAATTAGTAGCCTTACTAACAATCCGACGAGAATAATAAACAGACATATGATTACTTTCTCTCTATTTCCCCACTTCTTTGTAGTACTCTTAATTGCACCAATTACCCTAGCTATATTATCTGGAAAGAATAAGTTAGCGAACATAATAGCTGAAATGGAAAGGATAATAGGAAGAAATGAAATAATAGAGATTATTGGTCGCAAGTTACTTATCAAGAACCATATAGAGATAATACTAGAGAGTAGTAAGACCAGAGAAACAATAATCGAAATTGGTTTTGTGAATCTATTCATACCTCTTTAATCTTCGGTATAATTATCTAAATATTCTTTATACTGGGCTCAGATAGTTTACCTCTAATTGTTGTAGAAATAAATATGTAACCTACATTACTTCTCTATTTCCTCTTCCTCCTCCTTATATCTTTTGCATGATTTCGTATATGTGCTTCTATCATATCTAAAAACTCTTCCATACTATAATCTCTTGCACCTTCTTTATATGTCATCTTGCTCACCTTTCCTCTCTTAACAACCTCCCCAATCTCCATATTCGCATCAACTAGCTTCTTTATTATATTCTCTGTAGAGAATCTCCTTAATGTTTTAAAGGCCAGAGTATTTATAACTGAGTACTTTCCCTTAAGAAGGGGTCGCTCTTTATTCTCCTCCTCTGCAATTAAGTTCTCTGCATAGTTAATATGCCAGAAGGTTACATGACAAAGAATCTCTTTAACACTCCAATCATCATATACTTTCCTATACTTATTACTCTTCCTAACATCTGAAATAAAGAGGGTAAGAGAGTCTGTTAGTAGTGTATATCTATCTATATTGGTCATATACAATTATAGTACTCCTAAGTATATTTATTGGGAAGGGATATATTTATATCCTTTCCTTAATTGCCATTTCCTTCTTTTTAAAATATATTTTGGTATGTATAACTCCCAAACAATCAATGCCGAAGGTAAAAAAGAGAGTGCACACGAGATTATTAATGAAACATCTGTTATAGATATATTCTCAAAGATTGGGAAGGTAGAGATTG
>CAZUOO010000057.1:1679-1986 GCA_964621555.1 uncultured Candidatus Saccharibacteria bacterium
TCTAATGTATAGAAATGATATAGATCTATTAGTTATATCAGATGATATTAAAGAGCAAGATGCTAACAATGTAACTAAGCAACTACTAGATAGTAATATGTTTCAAACCGTTGCACAGGCTAACTACAACATATACAAAGAAGGAGAACTTCCTAAAGGTATATACTGGGAACTAATAGTTATTAAAAATAATGAGAAGTGGAAGTTTGATATTTGGTATTTAAAACCAGAAGAGGAATATGCAAGATTAGTACTTTCTAGTATAGAAAGGTTTGAGAAAGTATTAAAAACTCATCCAGAGAAAAGA
>CAZUOO010000058.1:0-1871 GCA_964621555.1 uncultured Candidatus Saccharibacteria bacterium
TAATAACAAGGAATACAGTACATGTCAATTAAAGTACAGCTCATAATGTAGATAGATACAGACAATTTCGTAGATATTGATATCTGCAAACTACAACCCATAAATTATTTAGAAATCAAACTACATTTCATATATACTGAAATATATATAACCACTAAATATAAATGAAATACGGCAATATAAAGGAGTTAGATAGAGAGATATATGACAACATCATAGGAGAGAGTAAACGTCAGGAGAAAGGAATTGAGCTCATAGCTTCGGAAAACTACGTAAGTGAGGCTGTCCTAGAAGCCATGGGAAGTATCCTAACCAATAAATACTCCGAAGGATATCCAGGTGCCAGATACTATGCAGGAAATGAGTTCATAGACAACATCGAGAACATCGCAATATCAAGAGCCAAAGAGCTATTCAAAGCCGATCACATCAACGTCCAACCATATTCAGGTAGCCCCGCCAATCTAGCAGTATATATGGCCACGCTAAACCCTGGCGATACGGTTATGGGCATGGACCTATACTCAGGTGGCCACCTAACCCATGGATTTAAAGTTTCCTTCTCAGGAAAGTGGTTCACCTCATATAACTATGGAGTGGACGAGAACGGGCTAATCAACTACGACGAGGTATACAAACTTGCACAAATGCATAAGCCTAAATTGCTCTGGGCAGGATACAGCGCATACTCTAGATTAATAGATTGGAGCAAGTTCCAGGAGATTGCAAAAAGTGTAGGGGCGGTATTTGCTGTAGATATTGCACACATAGCTGGACTAATTGCGGGAGATCAAATAGACTCACCAATTCCATACGCCGACATCGTAACCACAACTACCCATAAAACGCTACGGGGCCCAAGGGGAGCAATGATAATGTGCAAAGATCAATATCAGGCTAAGATAGATAAAGCCGTATTCCCAGGCCTTCAGGGAGGCCCACATAACCATACCACAGCAGGTATAGCAGTTGCCCTTAAGGAAGCACAAACGGAAGAGTTTAAACAATACTCCCAACAAGTAATACTAAACTCTAAAGCTCTCTGTGAATCGCTCATTCAATCAGACTTCAACATCATCTCCAACGGTACAGATAACCACCTCATGTTAATTGACCTTACAAATAAAAAGGTAAGTGGAAAGGAGGCAGAGGTTGCGCTTGAGAAGGCTGGAATCACAGTAAACAAGAACACTGTACCATTTGAGAAGCGGTCTCCATTTGACCCATCTGGAATTAGAATTGGTACACCTGCTATAACCACAAGAGGTATGGAAGAAGACGATATGAGAAAGGTTGCAGACTATATCAACCGTACAATATTAAATATCCACAATGAATCAGCACTAGAATCCATTAAGAATGAAGTCGAGGATTTTGTGAAGCCATTTAAAATACCGGGTATAAATTAATAGCGAAAAGTATGAAGTATACAGCCAAGTTCAATAAGGAGTTGCAAATAGCTTCGCTCGAATCACGCTCCAACTGGGAACACATTTCTGTACACAATCTCATGCAAAACGCCATACAAAAACAACCCTCAATTAACGCATACTTAGGTGCAAGATACAGTAGATCCAGCGATAGTATTACATCTATCGCCAAAGAGATAGTAGAGAATAACGTAGATGCTTCATCGAGACTAGAATCCATCTTTCAAGGATACGGCCATAAGTCGGTTGGGGATATGGCAGATATATTTGTGTGCATAGAAAACGTCCCCATGATAACCGCAATGAGAGCATTCAATATTAATCCCACCATTTCAGGTCAGGAAAGAAGTACTAGGTTTCAAAACTTCCAAACCCCAGACTTTGTGCAAATACCCAAAAGGATAAAGATATCCAATAAGCTACGAGAGAAGTATTCCCAAA
>CAZUOO010000059.1:0-1841 GCA_964621555.1 uncultured Candidatus Saccharibacteria bacterium
CATCAGGTGATTTAGGCTCTGGAAGCTCTATTACCTTCTCTTCAATTCCCCCTTTCGTTTTATTCTCTGTTTCTAATGCGTTGCTCTCACTTCCTTTCGTACTGCTATTAGTTAGGAATGGAATCCTATCTGCAAATATATAGATAATGGAAAGTATTACAAGTGGGATTATGAGTATTAGTATTCTTTTCTTCTGCTTTCTATTCATACTTTTTCCTTAATTCTGCATAAATTTCATGGAAATTACTACACCAGTTTCTAATATAGTTCTGGTCCTCGAAGTAGAACTGAAGGTCGGTTATTAGGTCTCTTGTTTGTATTTTACTTACCTTCTCATCTAACTGACTGAAGACATATTTAAGATTGTAGTCAGTATTGGTGTCGAGTAGTTTTGTCTCGTTAGGTATTATACCTTTCTCCATATACCATAGTAGGTCAAAGTAATCTCTACCTTTGATATTTATTGATGAGTCACCCTTTTTGAACACTCGGTCTAGGCATGCAAGTACTTTTCCTGCAAAGAGTGTTTCAATCGGATATGTTCTAATTACAATGGGGAGGTTGGATAAGTTCGTAGGAACAACTGTTGTTTTGTATTCAAAGTCTGTTTTGGTACTTTCTACTTTTACATGTATTTTTTCGTTACTATATCCAGAAAGACCAATGTCATTTAGTATAGAGAACTTAATAATCAATCTATTTAGTAGCTCACCTTTATGGATTGTATAATCAAAATCCGTGAATTTTAGAGACCTCAAATAATTGTCTATCGCAACACCGATATCATCAAAGTTAAGCTCTAATGCAGATGTAAAGTCTAAATCTTCAGAATATCTAGGGAGATTATGAAGTTTTCGTAGGGCGGTTCCACCTATGAAGATGAGCTGATTTAATTTTTCATCGTCGTAGATTGCTTTAAGAATGTAGTTCTGCAGATCTTCTTTAACAATTACTCTAATTATATCTGTATTTAATCCTCTAGCACTTAGCTGTTCTACTCTCTGTTTTAAACTATTTACTATTGTGTGCATTGTTGTATAGATTCTCAATTATATAGACGAGGCTTTTGTTATTTGATATTTTCCCATAGCCTTTCAACTCATTCCAATCCTTTTGTGTAAAACTATGTAGGTTAAGTCTTAACTCCTCTACTAAGTTTAGATCTTTCTGTCTTGGTATTATGCTCTTTTTTAGGTATAACCAATCGAATAATGCCTTTGCCATACTTGCTTCAAAATATTTATAGCCCTGATGATTGTATGTGCTATATCCAGTGAATAGTTTAGGCGAGATCTGTTTAAAAGTAAATTCGCCAAGTTTATTCTTAATGACAAGTTTGGTTTTTGTGGAAACTAGAGTTATGCCATACGTGGCTTCTGTTAGTATATTGTACTTTCTCAATACGAAATCGAGAGATAGGTATGATGGCTCTCTAAGTTGAGATGCTATGACGCTTAGTATCTTAATATCCTTTTTTGCTTCATTAAACCTTTCTTGCGTAATGTATCTATCTCTCTTTATCCTTATAATCCAGCTTTTCTTTGCAACCTGAGATAACCGGGTGTTAATATCGGTTGAGCTTTCCTCTGGGAAGAGTTTATATACAATACTAGGAGTAAAGTATAATAGGTGACCAATCTTTTCTTTTAAAACCGAGTATTTCAGATAATAGTTGGCTTAAGTTAATGTATCTATTATATACATTAACTGCAGTGAACTCAAGCACCGCTATTTAGCTTCCCCTACCTCTTTATGGATGAATAGTGGGAATACTCCACCTATAACTGTTACTACACCTGCAATGAATATTACATATGAGAATGGGAAATGGTCTCCAAGGT
>CAZUOO010000060.1:0-1831 GCA_964621555.1 uncultured Candidatus Saccharibacteria bacterium
AAATGTGGTATAATCAATTCTTCTTAGGTGGGGCACTTCAACTTAGAATTCAGGTGGTTAATTGGTAGAGAATTAAGCAACCTAGAGTAGTTTGCTCGTTCTTGTGCGATTTCTCTTTCATATGGTGTAGAACCGAAACCAAAACGAAATGGACTCATTGTATGTAATAAATAATTAGAATATGCATTTGTTATGCCCGATCATTATACTATAAGATATAGATATTATACAAACTGTTAGCCACATCACCCAAACTAATAGGTGTAAAGGAGAAGCTTAAACTTCGGTAAAGATAAAACGTAAAGAGAGAAGTAGGAGAGGTATGTTGTGATCTGAAATTAGGAAATCTCTTTTAGTTATGAAATATATCCTATCGCTAAATATATTCCAATCGTTAAACTCTAGTTTGGCAGGCTTTCTTCTGTACCTAGGTATCCTAATATGAAATCACCGTCCTCTAAAATATGCATCTTACCTTCAGAATCCATAACCAAAATACCAGTAACGACTTCATCGTCACTTCTAGAATATGGACAAGTAACCATATCTGGGCCTAGAACTGTAAACTCACCCCAGTTATGAGCAGTTTTATAAGATGGACCATAAGCCAATAGATCACCATCAGGCATGCTTAAATAATAAAATTTTGCACCACCTTGTCGAATTTCATATTTTGCACCCGCTACAAGTGGGTTCCTTTCAGAAACATCCGTAGTAATAACTACATTTGATTCAAAAGATTGACTACTAACTGCAACTTTCATTATTTTCAAATATACTAAATTATGAAAATATTATACTACTTAGGTAAGAAGATTTCAATACTATGGGCTTGCGGCGTAATGGCTCAATAGCTATGCGAATTTTCTTGAACTAATTAAAAACAGGTGAGAAATTGTGTTAACGCTAATTAACATAATTTAATCTCACCTGCATGGCATATACTAACAATCCCTTGCTTCCAAAAGCAAGGAGACTTGCTGTTAATCTCGTTCTCGTTAATAAAGTCCCTCCCAAGGAAGTTGCACTCAAATATGCTGTACATATATCAACGCTGTATAGGTGGATTAAAAAGGGAAAGAACGATAGAAAATCTTTCATATATTCAATACCTTCAATTCCTAAATCACATCCTAATAGAATTTCAACAGAAGTTTGTAAGCAAATAATAAATACTCGTATCATATCTCGAAATAGATGTGCGGAAGTAATACAGTTCCTTCTTAAGAAGGATGGAGTCAACGTATCAACGGCAACGATTAAACGAGTGTTGCGTACAAATGGACTCACTCGGAAAACTAAACGATACATTAAAGATGGTACTAGATTCCAAAGACCTCTTGTTAATAAGCCTGGAGACCTTGTACAGGTCGATACAATACACTTCATACATAATCATGGATACAGATTCTTCATATATGCTGGGATTGATGTCTTCTCTAGAATTGCTTTCGCCAAGTATTCAAAATCAATCGGAACTGTACAATCAACAAACTTTTGTAAAGAGATTGTAAGTAAATTCCCTTTCGATATTGGTGTTGTACAGGCTGATAACGGAGGAGAGTTTCAAGACTCTTTCAGAGCATCTCTCAATAATATGGGAATAAAACTAAGACACTCTAGAGTTCGAAAACCTAATGATAATGCTCACATTGAGAGATTCATTCGTACAATTCAAGAAGAATGTTTTGACTCTAGAACCCCAAATCTAAATAGCATAGAGAAAGAAATTGAAGAATACCTTGATTATTACAATAATTCTCGACCTCATTTGGGTATTGGCTGTCGGTTTCCTCAACAGTTAATTTCGCATAGGTCCTGATCTATCTCG
>CAZUOO010000061.1:0-1809 GCA_964621555.1 uncultured Candidatus Saccharibacteria bacterium
TTGCTCTCAATCGTATCTACATTCATTCTAAACTCATTTAACATAACTGATGGACTAGATGGACTCGCAGGAGGAGTAGCTCTCCCTACCTTCCTCATATTCGGATACCTTGAGTATATTCAGTTTGGTATATCTCCCATCTTCAACCTCATCGTAGTAATAATAGTGTTTCTAATAACCTTCCTCATTTTCAATATTAAGCCAGCAAAAGTATTCCTTGGAGATGTAGGCTCATATTCAATTGGTACAGTATTAGCAATACTGACTTTCAGATACAACCTAAGCTATACCCTCCCCCTAATCTCCATCTTCATACTTGAAGGAACAAGTAGTCTAATGCAGATAGTTGGATATAAAGTTCTGAATAAAAGAATCTTTAAAATAGCCCCACTGCACCTACACCTTCTAAACTCAGGTTGGACACAGTGGAAAGTAATATATTATGCCTGGATACTACAAATACTAATCGCGATAGTTACATTTACATACATATACTATGCTTCCTAAACACCTATACAAGATAATTGAACAACTCTACGGCATCCCCAATGCCCCATTCTCTGTCACACATAGATCAAAATACATAGTAGATTACTTACAAAAAGCAAGACTACAACCAGAAGAAACCCCATACTACATAAAAGTATCTTTAAGCGGAAATAGTAACAAAAGGAAAGTAATAATAATGACACACCTTGACCACCCCGGATTCGTATTTGAAAATAGTAAAAAAGGGAAAGCATTTGGATCACTATACCTACACAAGGTAACGAAACTTAAACCAATCTCGGTATTCTCCCCAACTGGTGAATACCTAGGGGATGTAAATATAACAAGGATATATGGCAGAGATGAGAGTAAAATAGAGGTAGCATCAACGTTCAAAATACCTAAAAACTCACAAGGCATATGGAACGTGGGAGCCCCCTCTTTCGACAAGAATAAGCTATACGGAAGAAGCCATGACAACGATATCCTCACCTCTTTAATACTATCCAACCTACAGAAAGTTAGTACCTCGGAATATGAAATAATTATTATCTTCAATAAACATGAGGAGATATTACAACTAAGTGCATACAACATCGCAAAAAATAATTCGTTAGGGATTTCACAAGACGACATAATCATCAACCTAGAATCAATGAAAGTATACCCAATATCAAAGCCTTCAAAGTTAAACTATACCGATGGCCCTGTATTAAATATCTCAGAAGCCACAGGCATATACTCACGCACCGGTACTAATCAAGCTGAGAGCCTCGTAAACAATATTGCGGACAAATTAGGCCTAGCATTACAACGTGGACTTGCAGGAGGAACTAGCGATGCAAGGCCTATGTCAGCACATAATCTAACGAATAATATTGTAACTATAAACATCCCAAATAAGTATAAACATAATTCTGACGGAAACAGCATACGTAGTGAAGAGATATTTATAAAAGATATTATAACGGTAGATAGAATTCTAAAAGAGATAATATCAGGGAGTAGCACAACAACGGTAGAAAATATAAACGATATATCTAAGAGCGCAATATCTAGTTACGACGACTTCAGCAAGCAAATATCAAACAACTACTTAAGTTTAAATGAAAGGCTAGACACCTCATACTACCCTATTATACAAAGAGGATACTATTTCCCCATTACCAGTATGGATTATATTAACGACATATACTACAGAATAAAATCGTACGTAGAATATTTCTTGAAAAAAGGATCCCTCAGACAGAAGGTCTCCAAAATATAACCCTACCCCTCAATCGCCTGTATCGTAATTGTAATATTCTTCTGATCACCTGA
>CAZUOO010000062.1:0-1610 GCA_964621555.1 uncultured Candidatus Saccharibacteria bacterium
AGAGCCCCTAAGTAATATAAGCAAGAGTTTAAGACAGATTGAGATTCCTTCTATAGGTGTAGTCTCGCCACTAGATAATAATGTGAATGCAGAAGTTTCTTTAAGGAACGGAACATGGCTTGTACCAGACTTCTCTACACCTAATTTAAAGTATTTAGATCCATCTAGGCCACCTGTAATTTTAGCAGCTCACCGCTATGGATACTCCGATTGGTCGAACGAGAAGAGGGAAAAGATATCTTTCTATAATCTTCCAACCGTTAAGAAAGGTGATAAGGTAAATATTATTTGGGAGCAGAGAAAATATACTTACGAAATCACTGACGGAGATGAAAATAAGTTTATTAAAAAAGGAGACTATGACCTTGTACTGTATACTTGCAAACTATATAACTCACCACTCCGAATATTTAGATACGCAAAACTAATCTCTATAAATGAGATTAGGGTAGAGTTGCTTTAGTAAGAGTCTTATATCGATTCATCTACCCCTATTTATCTTCCTAATACTATCATCAAGAAAATTCTTCTTAGTAACAACAGGCCTTCCTATTTCCTTCTCCAACCTCTTCCTAGCAACTCCTGCAATACCACCACCTCTTTTAGAATCTCCTTTTAATTTCCTCATACCAATAGATTCTTCTATTTGATGTATCTCTGTAGTAGATCTTTCTCCAAGCATTGTAAATATTAATTCAAAGTCATCCATATGATCTCTAAGGTTTTCTCTCTTTAGTCCCTTAATTCTTTTATGTGAGCTTGGTGTTACCCCAAAGGTTGCCTTAGATATTTCAGATGTTAATACACTATAGTCTCGCTCATTCTTTGCTCCTCTTTTTTCCCATTCATCTGTTAGCTCTTCCCTAATTGCAATTCCTCTAATTCTCTTCTCAATCCATGAATCAGGGTATCCTTTTAGTTTATAGAGTATTCTCGTTCTCTTTGTAGCTAATTCTGGATTTTCAATCTCTTTGATTCTTTCAAAACCAACCTTTGCCAACCATCGTTTAAAAGGTTCAGCTCTAGGGGAGGGGATTGACTGGATAAGTCTGAAGATTCCCTCTGTATTCCAACAATATAGCTTTTGTAGACCTCCGTCGGTATCAATCTTTAGCATAAGGGGTGGTACAAAATGTACCACTCCTTTAACCATTAATTTTGCTAATTCTACATCTCTCATTTTTAATCTTTTAAAGTACTGAGCTGGATCTTTTGAGTCTGTTAGTAATTCAATAACATCATTTATTACAAACCACCATTCACTCTGATGTAAAGTTTTTCGAACATTTTTACCTTTAAAAATTGCAATCTTTGTAGTTCCCATTGGTAGTATTGTTTTTAGCTTAGATACATTTATTGTATCAGAATATAGTGAACTAATTATGACAAGCGATATTACAAATACACCAATATATAAATACGCAGGGTGCAGGAGGGAAGCCACCCCAGGGCCTATAATATTGCAGTGCCAATATATATTTTATATAATCACTACATAATAACTTTAGAAAGAATATATTATGGTAAATGTAATAGGTATTCCTGAACAGGAACACGAAAATGGAGAAGGAACATCCCTTGTAGAAGGTGGTGTATATAGAATTAAGGAA
>CAZUOO010000063.1:0-1512 GCA_964621555.1 uncultured Candidatus Saccharibacteria bacterium
CATCGTTAAGCTTGGAGAAGATTATTTCAGGCATGTCTCTGTTGTTATTAAAGAAGCTTGGCACGGAGCTGTGTCCATATATAAAGGCATTTCCACCATCGCCTGGGACAGGTGTACCCTTGAAGTGTGCTAATCCACTTTTTAGTTTGAGGTTATATACTTCTTCATCAAAGCTTTCTACATTTGGAGATACCTTTATATTGTTAATACCTGCTCCAACAATTGTTAATTTGAGGCCTCCGTTATATGTTTCGTCTATAACTGGCTCCTTTAGTTGCTTGGTGACTGGATCGTATGTGAGATTGGTGAGTGATGATCCTGCATTTCTAAGAAGGTTTTGGAAGTAGCTTTGTCCGGGGTTGTAGAAAGCAAACTGTCCTTCAATATACTCTTTGTGTGAATCTGGAATTGGTTTGGCAAGTATCGACGCCCTTATTTCATATACTTTTCCTGAGAGGTATGATTGTGTGATTGGGAATAACTGAGAAAGAAGTATTACTACTCCCACAATTCCAATAGAGAAGGCTATGAGTTTTCTTGCTTTACCTCTCTCCTTATTCTCTATTTCCTGGTTTTCAGTATTCCATGTGTTTTCCATATTGATATCAGTATAGCAGAAAAGATATAGGGGATTGTAACTTTCAAAAGCTTTTAGTTAGACCCTACGAGGAGTTTTTCACCTGTTTCGGCTACCACTATCCAAGCTCCCTCGCTTGCAAATCCGTCTACAGCATATATCTCTCCTTCTCCATCAATGAGGAACTTTGCAAGACAGAATGCAACATTGTAGCTGTTATCATGAGTAAGGGTGTGGAGACCCTTATATACAACGGCATACATCTTAATCTCCAGTGCTATATCTCCTTCACTTGGTATTTCCCTTAGCTCGAACCCAGGATAAAGGTCTGTTTTAATTGTGTATCTGTCACTAGGGAATTCAGGGCATTTATCTGTGCATACGGCAAATCCCGAGTTATAGCATTCAGGAATAGGAGGGTGTGTAAACGCCGGTGTCGATTGTGAGATTTGTGGAACTACTATGATTTCTGTGGGATTAATTTATTAATGCAAATCTAACTCTCTAGGGATTCCTACGTCTGTCACCAGCCATCTATCTACCGCTAATTTCCAGAGTACTTTACAGTGGCCTGCAGGCTTATGATGTATGCTTGATACTCCAGCATAATTATTAAATCCACCTACTGGAGTACCATCTTCTGAAGTGATTATGTATGAAAGAGTTCCTTCGTCTCGATGTACTTTAAGGGAAATTTCAAGGTCACTCATTACTTTAATGCAGTCTTTAGGCAACCCAGTATCACTAATTTCATGGTATCCTTGTGCTCCAAGGGCCTCCAACTCTTTTTCGAATGTTGCACATAGCTCTGGCATCCTAGTCAGGTTTTGAGCTTAAATAATACCTTGTATTATATATAAATTGATTGTTTATGCCAATACTATTGGCAATCTTTTATATTGTCTGCTAAAATCACTCCTATGGAAAAACGTGAC